>CAYUEE010000061.1:0-28100 GCA_964443615.1 uncultured bacterium
GACATCTTTTCGATAGAACTACGCCATATCGCGGATTGGTCTTGTGATTGGACCTGTTAGGGTATGAGACATGTTGTAGGTATAAGCACGGTTAATGCTTCCCCATAGTAAGTGCACTTAATTGTATTTGAAAAGACTAGCTATGTTTGACAACGCAGTCTTGCTCGTGCATCCGTTTTTCAGTTGTTGGTGGGCTCTATGATGGCATCCACTCAGGTACATGCTAGGAAAGGTAACCTCTTGGTTGTTGACGACAGTCCTGTGAAGGCTTTCGGTTTAGCGACGCGTCTGAGAAAGGAGGGGTACACTGTCCGTGAGGCTGCCAACGGTTACATTGCCCTTGATGCAGTTCGGGAAGAGCTACCAGACCTGATTTTGCTTGATATCGATATGCCAGGGATGAATGGTTACGAGGTTTGTGGCCAGCTGAAAGCCGATGAAGATACGCGACGGATCCCTGTTATTTTTATTAGTGCGCTGGAGCAAGCCATTGATAAGGTGAAGGCCTTTGAGGTAGGAGGGGCTGACTACGTTAGTATGCCGTTCCAATTTGCTGAGTTACTCATGAGAGTTGAGAATCAGCTTCATATCTGTCGAATGCAAGAGCAACTCCTTGAGCTGAACGCGGAACTGGAAGAGCGAGTTCGAGTCAGAACGGGTCAGCTAGAGCAGGAAATTACCGAACGGAAGCAGGCTCAGGAAAAGCTGCTACACATGGCTATGCATGACAGCCTAACTGGATTGCCTAATCGGGCCCATGTGATTGATTGTCTGGGCCATAATTTGGCGCAAGCCAGCCAGGATCCTAGTTATCAGTTCGCAGTTTTATTTATTGATTGCGATCAGTTCAAGGTTGTTAATGATTCTTTAGGTCATTTGGTCGGAGATCAACTGATTGGAGCAGTGGCTCATCGGCTAGAAGCCTGCATCCAGGGTACTGGTTTCCTGGGACGACTGGGGGGGGACGAATTTCTCATTGTGCTGATACATGTTAGGGGACCCCAATCGGTGAGCAATGAAGCGGATCGGATCCAGCAAGCCATGGCGTTACCCTTCAAAATTGGTCCCCATGAAATGTTCCTGAGCGCTAGTATCGGGATTGTGATGGGGAGGGGGTACACCCAGCCCGATGATTTACTTCGAGATGCCGATACCGCTATGTATCGTGCTAAGTCGATGGGGCGAGGACGGTATAAGTTTTTTGAAGATGGAATGCACCACCAAGCGTTGACTCGCTTGCATCTTGAAAACGATCTCCGGCGAGCCTTGGAACGAGACGAATTTGAAGTTAACTATCAGCCGATCGTGAGCCTCCGTACAGGATTAATTGTTGGATTTGAATCTCTATTGCGTTGGCAACATCCTGAACGGGGGATGGTCTCTCCTGCAAATTTTATTGCGATGGCAGAAGAGACAGGACTGATTATTCAGGTGGGTCAATGGGTGCTGCGGCAGTCGTGCAAGCAGTTACGACAATGGCAGGCTTATCATCCCCAGTTGCCGCTTTACATCAGTGTTAATCTCTCTGTCCGACAGTTTTCTCAGCCCAACTTGGTGGGGCATATCGACATGATCTTACGGGAAACAGGTTTGAGTAGCGACTGCCTTAAGCTTGAAATTACTGAAAGTGCTGTCATGGATAATCCAGCGAGGGCCAATGAAGTTCTATCTCAGTTACGGGCTCGACGGATCCAGTTAAGCATCGATGATTTTGGGACAGGGTATTCATCCCTTAGCTATTTACACAAATTTCCAATTAACACTCTAAAAATTGATGGATCCTTTATCCGTAACATGGGGGCTGACCTTCAGAGCACCGGTATTGTGGGAGCGATCATCGCGTTAGCTGATAACTTGGGTATGGAAGTTGTCGCAGAAGGGATTGAAACAGAGAGTCAGCTGGCTCGATTAACCACTTTAGGATGTGAATACGGTCAGGGCTACTTCTTTTCACGACCATTAGACGCAGATCGAGCTGAACATTTGATTGCTTCACTATCACTCCCTAAAGTTAGTTAGCTGGAAGGGATCCTAGACAATCACAGGTGATCATACTTTTGGAGTTCCATTCTGTGGCAATGCAGTTTTGTTGAACAATATAGTGTTGAGATTTAGTGAAGAGACCTTCTATCATCTACTCCATAGTATAATTCAATCCTAACCATTACTGGTGCTAGGGACTTCAGCTGACAGGCCAGATGATAGAATCTCTGGGGAGATGTCATCGTGCCGGTGAATCCGCTCGTTAGATGTCTAAACCACATTCTAGAGGATCCGATAGACATGAGCATTCAAGTCGGCGAACGGTTGCCCTCCGTGACACTAACTCAAATGGGGCCAGAGAAACCTGTACAAGTGACAACTGACGAAGTGTTTAAAGGGAAAAGAGCAGTACTCTTTGCCGTTCCTGGAGCCTTCACCCCCACCTGCTCTGCTCAACATTTACCTGGATTTGTACAACTTGCTGAACAGATCAAGGCGAAGGGGATCGACCTCATTGCCTGCACAGCAGTTAATGATATCTATGTAATGGAGGCCTGGAGTGAGTCTCAGAAGGCCAGGAATTCTGTTCTCATGTTAGCTGATGGCAGTGCAACATTTGCATCAGCAATCGGGTTGGAACGAGACATGATTGATCGTGGTTTTGGGATCCGGTCTAAACGATATGCAATGGTTCTGGAGGATCAAATTATCAAAATTCTTAATGTTGAAGGGCCAGGTCAGTTTGAAGGAAGTAAAGCAGAAACCATTCTGAGTTTACTGTAGAGATCTACCCAAGATTGTAGAGTCTAGTTCACCTGAGATACACATCCTGTAGGATACTCACCTATTCGTTGGGCATTAATTATGACTGGTCAGCATACCTCAAATTGGAGCCTGAAACCTGGGTTTCTAAGTGATGGGGACTCCGACTTTGAAGCAGGACATATCTTTCTAGGTTGTTTTTTGAAGGATCGTCATTCTCCTGATCCATTGAGTGAGCGTTCTATATTGCAGGAGCAAGGATCCTTTCAATGGGAGCAAGGTCGACCTCTGGAAAAAGTCATCAACTCTATCGAAGACTTCCAGTTTTTAATGCAAAATCCTCAAATCTATCGTAATGCTGTTGCTATTATTGAGCCTTGGGAGCACGTGGGCCGTAATCCTATGGGAGAGGAAGTTAGGGCATCCCTCAATGTGGCTTACTTAGCTCAAAAGCTAGCTGATCTAGATTCTGTTCTGTTCCCAGTCTGGTCATCTGGTCTTTTTGAACTCGAGAAGGTTGTGTCAGTTATCAGTGCAGGTGTCGCTATCGTGGTGGAAGGTGGAGATCCCTCGGTACGAGATGCAGCGACCTTTGAAGGGGGGAACGCATCACTCGAAGATTTACAAACCCTGATGCAACGCATTTTGTTAGCTCGCTCTCCTACTAGCGCTCCAGCTCTGTTTATTTGTCTAGGCCATCAACTGGCGGCTCAAGCTCATATCCGACTAATCCAGCAAGCTGTGAAGCAAGTTCTCAGCCTCAAAGAGCTCAAGTACGATCTAAATGGTAGTGCTTTAAGTGCCTTAAGGCAGGTTTGTTTTCGTATCCAAACTATGGGTGGTTTGCTTGAGGTCAAGACGAACGCAGGTCAAACTATTGCCAGGAATTGGGATGCAGTTGAATTTGCGGTAGGATCCAATGAGTGCCAAGAAGTGGGAGATAGTGTATTGCATTCTTACTTATCTCCTAATGTTAGAACATCCCATGTTCCAGAAGAATTGATTGCAACTCATGATGTAACGATTCATGATTTTGAAGGAGTGATTGATACCTCAATCAAGTACGAAGGTAACCTCAATATTGCAATGTTTCATTCAGATGCTGTAAACGAGGAAGCTATCTTGTTTGCAAACTGGGCCTATCGGTTATTACACGAGACTATCATTCCTTATCGGCATATCGTGGCGGATAGTTCCCTTTCCTGGCTCATTAAGTTGCCATATGCACTTGAAATTCTCTGTTCAACAGCAACTGATGACAAGATTGTAACCAAGTGTGCTGCCACCTGCATCTACTATAAAGATTTTGAGTCTCGCCTAGTTCGGCGTTCGTTTACCAGCCAATTTCATCCTGAGTTGCTTTGTGATCTGCGTGTGGTTGGTTCTCGTAACCCTCCGTCCTACGATGAACTAAAGAATGATGATGGGGCACGATTGTTTGCTCGCCTACTCTATGCTGGAATGCAAGAGTAATCGTTCCATAGTTAAGTTAGGTTTACTTTGAGAAATCGTGGTCCGAAATATAGCTGTGTTCTTTTGTGTGGGGTAGTACTAGGAGGTCTACTCTCCTCAGGATCCCTCAACGCTCAAATGGATCCTCTCTATGGCCTGACCTTTCAACGGATTGATGGCAATCGCTATATCCCTGGTCAAGGATCCCTCTCTACGGTCACTTCAACTCGGATCCCATTACCCGATCAGCCAACTTGGGTGGTGGGAATGCCCTTTCAAGGTGGCTCTGTGTGGGTCACAACATTGAGGAATGGATCCGTTCAAGGCTTCTACGTCCAAAGTAGTCACTTTGAGGCAATTGAAGCAATTGATATCCAGCCTCGGCTCCTACCCGTTGATATGCCGCCCCTGTTGCAACGATTTACGGATCAACTATCTGTTTTAGATCCCGCCAAACTTCAGGATCCGTCTTTGCTCACTCACCCTGTGTCCATTGGTCAAGATAGTCTGTATGTGTCTACAGCTGGAGAGTTGATTTACGGATCCGGACGGCTGGATATTCAAGCCCTTCCTGATGCGCGAGTCGTAGGAAATGGAATGGGACAGTGGGCTGTGTTGGCTGGGGGAACAGATCAGCGCTATCTACACAATGTTTTGGGAGATGGAATTGAAGCAAGTCGTTTGGTCATTGTTGAAGTAGAGCCGACGTTACGAGAAGTTTTAACGATTGAACTGCCGCAGACGGATGTGATTGAAGGCATTGCACCAATTTGGACTGATTTAGATGGGGATGATGGGCATGAACTGATTGTGACGATGAGTAATGGGGTTGAAGGAGGACAGATCGTAGTGTTGAATCAACATGGAGAGGAGGTGTCTAGAGGGCCGGGTTTTGGGCGTCCGAATCGCTGGCGGCATCCAATTGCAGTGGCTCCATTTGCGCCTAGTGGTGACTTAGAACTGGCGGTTGTCCGGACACCGCATATTGGAGGGGTGGTTGAATTTTATCACCTTCAAAATGATCAGCTACACATTTCAGCTACGTTAGCGGGATTTACCTCCCATGTCCTTGGCTCCCGCAATCTAGATATGGGTCTTGCTGGAGATTTCAATGGAGATGGCCAACCAGAGCTAGTTCTTCCCTCTCAAGATCGCATGACACTTGCTGGGATCCAACGCGTTGTGGGGGATGCTCAGATCCTGTGGGAGCAAACGTTACCGGCACCACTCATCACCAATTTATCTGCGGTTCAAACCCATGAAGGCTTAGTTCTTGCGGCTGGTGTTGTGAATCAAGAGTTGATGCTGTGGTTATTTACATCCGGAGGCTCCCAGGTTGATCAAGGTTGATCAAGAGTGAGAGGGTATTGGGATATCCAGAGATTCAGAGAAGATATGAATCTGCTCATTTTCACTCGAATCACAGCCTATCTCATCAGGCCCACTAGGTTATGGCAGGACGGATCAGCACAATCGGAGTTTGCTCAGCCGAGTTCCCCGCCGGATTTTTGGCTAAGGCGGCGACGACGAGATTAGATTGCACACCATCACTAGCTGCCAGGATCCGTACCTCTCCGAGATCATTTGCGTCCACAATTGCCACATCGTAGCCTGTATCAGCCTTGAGTTGCTTCACCAACGTCGGAGTTTCAGTCGGTCCTAGTACGATGAACTGGTCATAGGGAGGCAAGGATCCGGTGACATCATCAATTAAAGCTGACTGTTCTCCTGCTAAGGCGTAGAAAACACCAGGGATCCTAAGAATTTTAGCCGCTGACCCAATGACGAAAGCGCTGAGAACTTGCCACATACTAGAGGAATCGATCAAAACCTGCAGACCGTAGCAACTAGAAAGACTAGTTTTAGAGGGAAACACATAGCAGAGACGACGAGCAACCCATCCAGGTCGAACATCAGTGGGATGACGGAGTTGACCCTGGACAACGGCTACAGCTGATTCAGAGATCGCAACAATGTCACCAGATTGACCGATGGGTGCAACATATTTTTCAATGACACTGGCAAGGTGATCACTGGGATTCAAGAGATGGGTCGGGATGGGGAGGAGAGAGACGGTGTCGCGCTGCTGCCATTGGGGATCTGTTAACGGCTGAACTTCGCGGAATGGCACGATGAGAAAGGCTTTCTTGGGCGTTCGGAGTTGACGACCATATTGAATGTAATTAATTTCAAGTCGAGCAGACTCTAGGCGGTCAAGACCTTCCCCCGTAATCTCTACTAGTACTTCAAAGTGAGTCTCGGAACCGGGTGAAATGATATAAGCTTGCCAGTAATCATCCTCACGAGCCGGGATATCCTCATGGCGGGACCGAAGACTAACTTGGGTGTGTAGAGATTGAACGGATCCCTTACTCAACAGACTCACGTGAGGATGTTCAATGTAGGCCAAGGTGACTTCTAGTTGTGGATTGCGGTTCTGGGCTACGAAGATAGTGTGTAGAGTATAGCGATCGGACTGGCGATCTAGCGTCCAGGAGTCTGGCTGGACACTCAACTGATCCTGGGGTCGAGTTCGGAGCCAGAGACTAACGGACGTCATAATCACTGCCACCCCGCCGATGAGTCCCCAGGATCCTGTTGTGACCCCATCAGGATTGACGAGGGCACTGCGCAGCCCCCATCCCATGATGGCCAATCCCGCTAAGACCAGAATTTGGAATCCTCGGTTAATTGTGCCCGGTTGCCCAGTTGCCATGAATACCTCCCACACCGATATCCCGGAAAGCCAACTCTTTGCCCCTCCAGCTTCAATAGTTTAATCCAAGTCGTGTCCTAGGTTTGGGTCTGAGCCAGGGAGAATCTTAAACCTGACTTAAATCTAGGTGGGCCGCGACACCATCAGCCTAAACTTACGGGGGCAAGGATCTGCTTTGGATAGATCTGTAGATGGATCCGTTTGTCATTGATCACCTATCCTAACGGGGTAACCCGAATAGACTAAGCGCGTCGCTAGGTGAATAGCCCCGTCAACCAGACAAGTTAAAGCCTAGCTAGGCCCCCCTGAGGACGGGCTAGCCTTAGGATCAGTGGCCCTTCACGTCAGCGGGCTAGTCTAGGACTGTTGATGGACAACGTCACCGACCATGCAATTACACCAGCGATCACACCAGCGTTCATGACCACATGATTTAGCGTTAAAGAAAGGTAAGGAGGTGCCCTATGGCTCAACGCAAACAGTTCAAGAGTTTCTCGGAGATGATTCAAGGATCCGAAACCCCACTTCTAGTTGATTTCTACGCGACGTGGTGTGGACCCTGTAAATTAATGGCTGGCATCCTGGACCAAGTGAAGGGTCAGCTGGGTGATAACGTCTCAATCGTGAAGATAGATACGGATAAATACCCGACCATTGCGGCTGAATGGCAAGTTCACGCTCTACCGACCTTAATTCTGTTCAAAGATGGTCAACCGATTGATCGAATTGAAGGTGTGGTCCGTCCGAATGACCTGGTTGCTCGATTACAGCAGGCTGCCGTTGTCTAAGTAGGCTATCTAAGTGGGTTATCTAACTAGATTGACGGATAGCAAGGATTCCCTGGTCTAGGATAGGTGGGACGGTACTCCATAGCTAGGCCATGAGGATCCTGTTAGTCGATGATGAAGTAGACTTGGTTGACTCGCTCAGCCGATTACTGACTCGTGAGGGCTACACCGTGGATACCGCGTACAACGGTCAAGCGGCGGTGGCCCTCCTTAAACTTCAAGAGGATCCCTCCTCTCATCGCTACGATTTACTAGTGTTGGACTGGATGGTGCCTCAAGGATCCGGTCTTTGGATCTGTCAAGCGATGCGAGCGCAAGGGGATCCGACACCGATTCTGTTTCTCACTGCTAAAGATACGGTTGATGATCGAGTGGAAGGGTTAGATGCCGGGGCCGATGATTATCTAGTCAAGCCCTTTGAACTTAGGGAGCTTCTTGCACGGGTTAGAGCACTCCTCAGGCGCCCTGTTAACTTATCGCCCGCTGAGCTGCCTGCTGTAATCGACCGGTTAAGGTGTCAAGATTTGGAGTTGGATCCTAATAACCAGGTCGTGTACTGGCAAGGCCAGTCGTTGAGCTTGTCGGAAAAAGAGACCCAATTACTAGCCCTATTTATGCAAAATCCAGGCCATCTGCTAAGTCATGACCAGATTGATCAACACCTATGGCCAACAGGACAGAAGCCGAGTAGTAATGTCTTGGCCGCCCAAGTTCGACTGCTACGACGGAAAATTGAAGGGCTGGGGATGAATCAGGATCCGTCATGTTCAATTCAGTCAGTGTATGGCAAAGGGTATCGGTTTGGCGCATCACCAGAGTAGCTGATCAATCGAGAGATGGAGTGTTGCTCAGATAGTGGCGCTGCATCAGGGATATAGCTGCAACAAGCTCAGGATCTGGGCAAAGAGGTTGAAGGGATCCTCGCAATTATCAAGCGAATCGACCGTGAAATAACCTTAACGGCGAGAGGATCCCTTGCATAAATGCTCAACCTAACAATGAGTAGGTAAACAGCCCTGCCGATAGTGCCGCAGCAATGGTCCGAATATGATTCCAAAAGGTCCAATCATTCAAGTATTGTGTCCACAGTGTGGCTCCCTCTGGACTGGTAGGATTGACACCTGCCAAGACATCATTGAGGGGAATATTGCCGGCGACTGTAACACCGATAGTCCCAATTAAGTACAGTAGGGTTCCGGCTAACCACCAGGATCCTCCCGATTGATCTGAGAATCGGAGTGCCAGAATCGTCAGTACAACACCGGCGATAGCAGGTCCGAAAAAGGCAGTCATGAACCAGGGGTTGATCACGGTAATGTTGATGGACTGCATCGTGGCAATGCCAGGAGCTGAGGGTTGTTGGGCTAATGCTCGCATTACAAAGGTTGAAAAGGTGAAGAAAATACCAGCGGTCATAGCGCAGCCCACTGTAGCCACAATGAGAAGAGGTAAGCGCAAGGTTTGAAGTATTACCATGATGATGTCTCCACTGTGTGATGTAAAAATTCAGGGAATAGGATGAGATGGCAGAGGGAGGGTACAGCGCTGCTTCAGATAACTCAATTCAAGGTGTCAAGGATCCGTCCCATCCATTAACAATTCACCAACAATCGCTTAACAACCCCTCAATAGGACAAACTGGGAGTCTGGTGTAGATAGGTCTGATCGTCAAGCTGTCTGAGGATGAAGTCGGCAACATCCGCTCGTGAAATTTTGAGCTGAGAAGATTTATCTGTACCCGGAAAACCGTGGCGGTAGCGGCCTGTCCGGATCCCTTCGACAAAAGCCCCCGGCCGCACGATAGTCCAATCCAAATCACTTTGCGTCACATCCTGCTCCTGCCGTTGATGATCCGCAAATACATGCCGCAGGATCAAACCAAACATAATGTACTTCCAGTAGGCATTGAGGCTTCCCCAACTATCACCCACGCCCAGTGTTGTTTGGCAGATGAATCGCCGGATCCCCCATCGCTGCATGGCTTGAATAATGTGTCGAGTGCCTTCAGATCGGACTGTACCCGTTAGTGTCTGACCAGACCCAAGTGTACACACCACAGCATCTTGCCCTTGAATGGCCCGTTCCACACTGGCGAGGTTGAGGACATCCCCCTGGACTACGGTGAGGTTTGGATCCTGGATGTCAAGCTTAGAGGGAGTGCGGGCAAAGGCTGTGACGTGATGGCCTTGACTAAGGGCTTGTTCCACCACTTGGCGACCAACTCCACCTGTTGAACCAAAAATGACGATCTTCATAATCATGGTCTCTGAGTAACACCATCTTCAGAATAGGGAAGGGACCTCGTCTCAACTATCAACGTCTTGCGACCCTTGCACAATCTTGCGATCACTTGCTCGATGACCTGATTTATCATGAGGGCGAGGCGTTTTGGATCCTTGCTGTGCCCAATTCTATGCCCAATCTTGCTATCCTCAATCTAATGAGTCAGCCTCTCGTAGCTCAGCCTACTGTTTCTCCGTCTGATATCTCTCCGTCTGATATTTCTCAGTGTGATATTTCTCAGTGTGATCAGCGCTCGACTCCAGTGAGTATTGAACAGTTGATGAATCCGCCCGGGGAGGGGAGTTGTCATAACAAAGAGGAGCACACACTGTTTCTGTCGCTCGCCTCCCGTCCACTGCATTACGTGCAAGTTCAAGATGGTCAAACCTTTACAGGGATATATCGTCAGGGTGATATTTTAATTACGCCTGCTGATACACAGCTATTTGTTCAATGGACAGGAGACGAGAAGTGCGCCAAAATTCAACTCAAAGCTGAATTCTTACGACATGTGGCCCGAGAAACGTTGAAGCCAGATTGTGATACGTTCCAATTACAGCCCGCTTTCCAAGTTCGGAATCCCCTGATTGAAGCCATGACCCAGCTCCTCTTGAGCGAATCACAGCAGCCCTCTGTGGGGAGCCAGCTTTATCTCGATTCCTTAGCTAATGCGTTAGCCGTTCAACTGCTCCGGAACCATGTCACAACAAGGCCACAGGTTCCGACCTACGAGGGTGGTCTGCCTCCCCATCAATTACGGCGCATTTTGGATTATGTGGATGCCCACCTCGACCAGGATCTTAGACTAGAACACCTCGCCCAACTGCTGGACATGAGTCAATTTCACTTCAGTCGCTTATTCAAACAATCAATCGGATCTTCACCCTACCACTACTTGATTCAACAACGGGTGGAACGAGCCAAGCAGTTCTTGAAACAATCGGATCGATCCATTGTGGAGATTGCTTTAGAGTGTGGATTCAGTAGCCATAGCCACTTGAGCCGCCAGTTTCGCCAAGTCACGGGTATGACACCCAAAGCCTACAGAACGGAAGGATCCTACTCTTTACACTCATAATCCCAGTCTCTGTACAGAAAATCCCATTCTTCGTGTACACAATCTCGGTTTTTGTACACAAAATCTTGAGGCTTTCGCATAAAATCCTGAACTTTTTTGCAAGATCCTGGCCTTTCTCTACAAGAGTCTAAAGTGTTCACACGTGATCCTGACTTCAGCTCGGATCGAAAAACCATCCCATTCCCTGCTGATACCACCGTGATATAGGATGACAGGTAATTACCCCGAGGACTCCTATGCCCACCCTCATCGATCAACCTGCCATTGTTGAAGCCGCCGGATCCAAACCTAAAAAGATTGAGGAATTCGTCGGGCGTGTTTGTACTGGATATGAAGGGATTAGCATCGCTCGCATGACCTCCCCTCAAGGCTGGATCGAACCCGGTCAATGTCCTGACTTTGAAGAAATCACCGTCGTGTTAGCGGGACTCCTCCGCGTTGAACATGAGGGCGGGATCCTGGAAGTAAAAGCCGGACAAGCCATCGTTGCCAAACCCGGTGAATGGGTCCGCTACAGTACCCCTGCCCCTGAAGGCGCTCACTACATCGCCATCTGTCTCCCTGCCTTTTCTCCTGATACTGTTAACCGCGATTTAGAGTAACTTCACCCGGCTTTCAGTTTCTGATCGGTATGCTAGGGATTGTCACTTCGGAGTCTACAATGTCTGAGATTACGCAACGGATCCTCTCCTGGTACGGCAGTGATAACCCCGGTACCCTCACCAACCTGGCCCGTCTGTTAAACCATGGCACCCTCGCTGGCACCGGCAAACTCGTGATCCTCCCCGTTGACCAAGGATTTGAACATGGTCCTGCCCGCAGCTTCGCCCCTAACCCCCCAGCCTATAATCCCCATTACCACTTTGAACTCGCCATTAAAGCAGGGTGTAACGCCTATGCGGCTCCCCTGGGATTTATCGAAGCCGGGGCTCGTGAGTACGCCGGTCAGATCCCACTCATCTTGAAATTGAACGACCACGACGTGCTGCAACACGAAGATAATCCCATCCAAGCCCTCACGGGTAGTGTCGCTGATGCCCTTCGACTCGGGTGTGTCGCCATTGGATTCACCATCTACCCCGGATCCTCCCATCGGTTTGAAATGTACGAGCAGATCCGCTCCATTTCCGAAGACGCCAAGCAGCACGGTCTCGCTGTCGTCATCTGGTCCTATCCCCGTGGAGGAGGCCTGTCCAAAGCAGGTGAGACGGCCCTCGATGTCTGTGGTTATGCCGCCCATATCGCCGCTCAGTTAGGCGCCCATATCATCAAAGTAAAGCTTCCCGATGACTGCATTGAACAAGACGCTGCCAAGGCCATCTACAAGGATGCTCACATTCCCACTAGCACCCTCGCAGATCGCGTTAAACATGTCGTCCAATGCACCTTCGATAGTCGTCGTATTGTCATTTTCTCCGGTGGATCCTCCACAACGGACGAGGAGATCTTGAACAATGCCCGTGCCATTCGTGATGGAGGTGGATTTGGATCCATCATTGGCCGGAACTCCTTTCAACGCTCTCAACCCGATGCCTTGAAATTACTGGGCACCATGATGCAGATTTATGCCGGTGAGGTTCAGTAGGATCCGGTTACCCTAGCTATCCCGCACAGGTCGACTGCCCAACGTCGTAATGTAGAGAACCGCTTCGGTGTCCGGAATCCCGAGGACTTGATTGACTTGATCGTCAAAGAACCCGGCAATACCGCTGACACCGAGGCCCGCCCGAATCGCCGCCAAATTCAACCGTTGGCCCAAGTGCCCTGCATCCATGTGCAAATAACGATAGGCCCGCTCCCCATACTTTGCCACCGCCTGCTGCAGATCCGCCGTGTGGAACACAATGGCCCCTGCATCCCGACCTAACGCCTGATTGAGACAGAGATAGTACACATCTGCTCGAAAGTTTTTGAACCGAATCTGCCGCAACTCCTCCACTAGAGGTGCATAGTAATAACATCCGGCCTCCAAACCAGTCACCCCCGTCGCCACCACAAACGTTTCAATCAGCGACAAATCGAAGTAATCCGGATCCGCATCCAACCCCTGCTCCCGATAATGCTCCGGATGATAGGTGAAATCTAGTAACATTAGCAGATCTGCCAGCGCCAATGGTTCCCCCGAAAAGCGTCGAGTCGAGCGCCGTTTCAAGACTGTTTGGACCAGCTGTTGCAAATGCTCTCCCCAAGGTAAGGGATCCGTGTGGGTTGACGTCTTTGAACAAAAAGGAAAGTCGTATTTATTACCCGCTTGATAGGATCCGGTGAACTCACTTTCTGGCAGCGTCTCAGTGGGGCCAATGCGTGTCGCTTGATGCAAAAATGGCAGCCAGTCACCTGTCCTCAACTGGGGAACCTCAACCACTGTTGATGAGGGTAGAGCCGTTTGCGTCGGGTTCGTCGCGATCTCTTCTGGATCTGAGTCTGAGTCTGCCGACTGCGACGCCAGCCACGTATCCACCAGAGGGATAACCGCTAACGGTGATTCTTCCGACTCCTCCAGAAATAACAGCTCCTCAATCCACTGATCGTAAAATCCTCCGATCAAGCAGGCCTGGAAGCCCGTGAGATTTGCGGCTAGCTCCACATTGCCCAGCAAATGCCCCGTATCCAAACAAACTCGCCGATAGGCTCGATCCTGATATCGCCACGCCGACCGGAAAAAGACAACCGTTGTCACCAACGCCAATGAGGTCAATTTCAACCACGGCGAGGATAAACACGCTTGAGTTAGCCGCTCCCACCGAGGATCATCCCAGAAACGCAAAACACTATGAGTTCGGGCTTGATAGTTGTATAGACCCGCCGGGATCCCTAACGTGCCCCGCGAGATGAGATACAGTTCTGCTGGGTAGAGGCCGCCTGCTGAGGGCGATGAGCGCAAATGTAGGGGGCGACCTTGTGTGGGAACAACTAAAGTGACACCGTAACTAAAGTAAAGAAACTGAGAGAGCCGTTGCCGCTGCAGAATTTCCTCTTCCGATAACCCCGCCTCAATAGCTTCAAGCTCAGCCGTGAGTTGCGGGTTGCGATTGAGATAGGGCTTGAGGGATAGACTGGTTCCCACACCCTCGGGATACTCTTTGAACGGGGTGGGCTCTTGCTCCCAGTCAAGGGTATGCGCGCTTTGGGCTAGCCCTTCTGGCGAGTACTTGGTGAACTCATGATACTGTTGGCAGGCAGAGAGTCGAGAGTGAGGCATAGGTGAGCCGCCGGATAGGACAGAAGCGAGTGAGCTTTAGTTAAGATTCTACAAGTTGGGTTACACTCCCGACCGTTGAAAATCTCAGATAAGCTTAATGTTTCTTCATCTTCCTAGGATAAGCACCCATCATCGGCCTCTCCCAATCGCCCCTCATAGCTTCCAACAACCTATCCCAATCGCATCGCTCGCTCTTCCGGCCCCCCATCCTGCTCAAACCGATAGAACAGGTAATCATCTTGAAACGATTGCTCTCCTAGAACGTGAGCGAAACACCCATTCTCCAGACAGCTCTGACCGAACATTACCGCATCCTCACGGGGAAGATGCAGATGATCCGCCAACCAGGTTACGGCCTCTGAACCGATGAAAGACTCTTTGAATTGGCGCAGACCCCAACGGTGATCCCCATCTCAAGCTTGCCAGACTCTCGCATGAGCCGACAGATACTCTTGAGCGCCTCTGCGTAGGGAACGGAAACAACGGCCTCTTGGTGCAGACACAAGCGAAATCCGTAAGGGGTCTCCAGGAGAATGCAGGACTCATCTGGTGTGCGTGGGTGGTCAAGCCGATTACGGTAGTGCTCTAGGGCTAGATCTTTACGCATCCAAGCCATATTTTCAAAGTAGTAAGGCTTATCTTGATGCATGACCCCAATCGTGGTGATACCGCCAGGACTCCGAACACCACAGGGTTCAACATCTTTCAATGTGACTAGCATACGATTCACATCACTGTACGGGTGAACTAAACTGCCTAGATGAACAAATGGGACAGATGAACAAATGGGACAGACTGTGCTTGATCATGAGGCACTGAGATGAAGAGATAAAGAATCAGACCTGAAAGGATCCTGAACACCCTGAGCCTTACTCTAGCTAGCGCTGAAAGGATCCTGAATAATCTCTGGCTTCAGTAGACAGGATCCGGTGTCAGTCTTGAGTCGTTGACTGGGGTCTCCGATTAGTTCTCCTCAATCAACTCTCTCTTGTCAACCTTCTCCTAAGATCCGAGGCACACGGAAAAATTGCTCTTCTCGTTCAGGGGCGCCATCTAAGATAGCGTCGAGGTCCGGCCAAGGGTTAACATCATCAGCGCGGAGAATCTGCTCCACATCAACAGCATGGAAAGTGGGGTCAATGCCCTCTGTGTCGAGTTCTTGCAGCTGCTCCACATAGGACAAAATCGAGTCAAGTTGCTGCGTGAATTGCGCTTCTTCCTCAGAGGTCAATTGCAGGCGGGCCAAAAACGCCACATGTCGCACTTGCTCTCGATCCAGCATAAGTCCTACTCCCTAATAGCCTGACCTAGTATATCTCCAGGTTGGCGCGGCCTGTGGTTTTCAGCCAGTTCTGAGCCTCAATATAGTTGTTAGGTGCTAGGCGAATGGCTCGGATCCAATAGTCGGCAGCTTGGTCATGGAGGCTTTCTGCTTCATCGGGCTCCCCCTCTTCCCGTTTGACCTCACCCTGGTAATGCAGCAACACAGCAATATTATTCAGAGCTGAACTCAGTTGGGGGTTGTAGTCGAGGGCTTGATGGTAGTAGCCCAACGCGGTTTCGAGCTCTCCATTACTTTGGTGGATCAGGCCAATGTTATAGAGGATGTAGGCTCGATCATCAGGATCCTGTTCCAGTTCCAGCGCTTCATAGTAATTGTCGAGCGCTTCTGCATACTCCCCTTCTGATTGGGCTGCCATGCCATCACGGTAGTAGGCAAACGCCTTCTTTTGATCCCGGCTCACCCCTGGCATTGCCTTGAGGATTAGATCAGCAACGACGGTAAAGGTTTTATCGATGAAGTTGTCATTCTTCATGCTACGGGGCATATCGGTGTGACCTCCTGCTGGGATCGGGCGTTTGGACGAGGATCAAGGATCAGGATCAAAGCAGACTCTCTTGTCGTGAGATCAGGATCCTTCTGAGTTGTAGCATGAGTTCTGTATGCGGTCAGATAACGGCAGGATGTGTGAAGATTCTTCAATTAATGAGACTAATGAAACAAGCTGGGCTGCTCTGGAGCTTCATTGGGCAACCTCATTCGGCAGCAGTAAGGCCTGATCGAGGACTAGCCGAGGCCTGATCCTGCGTCGCTACCACCGGATAAGGGAGCTGATGGGTGGCAAAGGCTTGCTGAGCTCGGCGAATCAAATCAGTTTCATGGGCTGTCTCATCTTGAATGTCAATGGGGTAGCACTTCAATTTGAAATGGATGCCCCACGATTTAAGCTCAAGTCGGACCATGACAGGTAGGTTTAACTGAGTATACTTACTGGTATAAGCGGCCTGATACAGGATCCGAGTGACCACCTCAACATCAACGGTATGGCCAAAGTAAAAATCGGTCACCACCTGTGCTTCGAGCGCCCCATTATTACTATTTACTACCGCTTTTGTCCAGATTTGACTGTGGGGAATGGTCACAACATTGTCATCTAGCGTTTGCAATCGGATCCCGCGCAGACCGAAGTCAATCACCTCGCCGTAATGTTCGCCAATTTGAATCCGATCACCCATTCGATAGGGAGTTTCGAATAGAGCGACAACGCCCGCAATAATTGAGCTGACATAGTCTTTAAAAGCAAAGCCGAGGGCAACAGCTAGTGTTCCTGTCAAAGCCAGAATGTTATTGGGGGATAGTTTAATAAATAAATTAATGACGTAGAAGGTAATGGCAACAAGAATAACCGCTTTGGTTAAAGGAATAGATTGCCGTAGTAGTTGTCGAAACTGACTAGGAACGTTCTCTACTGCCCAGTTATGACCGTAATCGATACCCCTGAACAATCCATACGCTAGCGCAATAGCCAGGATCCCTTTCACAATTTTCCCTGGTGTGATGCCTTCCCAGATTTCGGCGGGGAGATCTTCACTGTCTAATCCTAATTGAGCTAGGATCGAGTGGCTGGATCTGTAGAACGACGGCAAGTCAGAGGATAGGATCCTATCGATAGCGTGTTGTCCAAATCGTAAACTCATCATCAGACCTCTGGCACCATAAAACTGCTGTTCCGTAGGGCGGCTTTGACTTGAGGGTAATAAGCAGATTGGATCCGAAAGTGATTCTTGTCTAAATCGAGAACACCCGCCTTGAGGAGATAGCGACATTGAGCCCGAACCTGACTAGGGGGATCACCTAAACTAGTCGCCAAATCGTCACCGGTGAGCAGGGTATGCAATAACAGGGAATACAACAAAAACCGATCAGCGGGAGTCAAACTGGGTAAATCAGGCACAACTGCCGGCTTGAAGTGTAAGGTAACACCCGATAACGCTGGATCATCTGTTTCAACAGGATCAGGATCCTGTCTAGGGTAGCGCAATGATTGGATCCAGAGAGGGGCGGCTACCTGGCCTAACCCAAAGGCAAGATCAGACAATCCATTGAAATACTGCCGCCGCCGTTCTTGCTCCGATTTTGAATCATCAACACGCCAGTTAATCGAAACCTGTGACCAGTAGTCTAGGATCCAGTCTTGCAAGTGGGATCCGTCGAGTGCGGGCAGAGATGTCACTGTGTCGATGTACGCCGCGATTTGGCAGACTCTATCGAGGTAATGCCAGGTCCACTGATTACAGCCTAGGATCCAGAAGCAGTTGGGGTAAGTGGCAAGACGATCGAGAAACTGCTGCATCATGTCCAGTCCTGGGATCGATCGGATCCAGAAGGCTTCCAAACTGGGAACCACTAGGTAGTGTTGAGTTGAGGCGGATGGGAGATCTAAAGCATCGAGCTGGCTCAGAAGTTGCGGATCCTGTCGAGGGAGCTGAGGGTCTGGCTTAATAATATGCAGAACGGTTGCAGGATCCTTGCGAGTGGTGCGTAGGGTTTGGTGGTCTTGAACAATCTGGGTCAGGATCCGATCTATGCGCTCAGTGGGGTTGGAGAGGACAACGAGAGAGTTACAGGTAGGATCCTGGTGCCAGTGGGAGAGGCTGGTCTCCAGAGCTGAGTCGAGGGTGGAGAGGTAGAGGGGGGGATGAGGCAAGGAGCGCAACTGCCGAACTAGATGAGCATGGACAGGAGCGGGCAGCGGCTGTGTGTCGTTAACGAGACTAATGCTTTGCGCTTTCGAGAACCACTGTCGAATCGTCTGCTTGAGACCCATTTGAATTGAGTTAGGGAATTTATAAGTCTAGTCATTAAGGCATTGGGTCAACTAGTCCATTAACTTTTCTTTGAGTTCTGGAATTCGGCTTGACATCGCTCGGTAACCTGCTTCGATTATGGACGCAGATTGGTGAAAGTCGAAAATCCCAAATTGTCTCAACGCAGGTTCAATCAAAACATCCGGGGGGTGGGCCTCCAGTTTACTGCGAGTTACTTGTTGCTCCATCACGTTCAACGAACTACCGATCACGTCAAAAATATTCATCCCTTGCCTCTCTTCTGGCATCCAACTATCCAATTTCGCCTGCAAATGCTCCTGCATTTCTTCATATCGCCTTTGAACTCGCTCCAGTAAAGCGGCAATCCGACCCTGCTTGGACTCTGTCCCTGGACCGGAGGCTTGAGAGCATGTTTGATCCTCTCCATTCATCTCAGTGGACCTATTGTCAGCATTGGGGTCTGAGTCTGCTTCAGATGGATCCTGAGAGGGTTCTGCTGATGGCGCCCGACTTGATTGCAGTGAGTGGGGGAGTGAAAGAGAGGGGGTTGCTGGATCCGTTGACTGTTGAGAAGTCGACTGTTGAGTTAAGGAGTCTTGAATTGAAATAGACAAGGATTCCTGTGCCGATTGACTGTTCAGATTAACAGCAACAACAACATCAGCCCCCATCGTTTGCATGATATCCACTGGCAAGGGATTCACAATCCCCCCGTCACCGAGGAACACATTATCCTTTTGAAAGGGGGTGAAGATACCTGGAATGGAGATACTGGCTCGTACTGCATCTACCATCGGCCCTGTTTTCAAGCATACTTCTTCACCACTGAGCAGATCCGTCGCCACGCAGCAAAAGGGAATCTCAGTCTCTTCCATTGTGAGAGAGTGCAAATGATCAGAGAGAAGTTCGTAGACTCGGTTGCCATCCAATAAGCCGCTACTTGGAAACACGACATCAAAGAACGAGACGATCCCCTTCCAATCCAAAGCCCGAATAAATTCCTCAAGGTCATCCAATTCTCCGGCCACATAAATGGATCCGATGAGGGCCCCGATGCTAGCACCCGTAATGTAGGAGATGGGAATATCAGCATCTTGCAGAGCCCGAATCACCCCGATGTGAGCACATCCCCGCGCCCCACCGCTGCCCAGCACAAGTCCGACTTTTTTCAAGACCACCTCCCTAATCTCAACTACACTAACCTGATTTAGATCTCTTCTAGAGGGTCGGTTACGGTGGTAAATGTTGAGGTCATGGTGAATTTCCTGACAAGTTTAGCTCAACTCTCAATGGTTTCGATGGCTCTCAGAATCCGACACTAAAGACAAACTATTTTGCTACAACGACACGCTGTCTTTTGACAACCTCATCACAATCCCCAACGGTAGAAAAAAGCAATCTATCCCATTGAGTAGTGCCATGCTAAGCCGCCGCTTTTGGATCCCATTGACAAGCCTCGTTGTGTTGGTCGGATCCTTACCCTCACAAGCACAAGACACCGAAACAATGACCCTCCAATTTCAGGCGCAAGTGGGTGACCAACCCTTTGCCTGTGGCGAGTCTTACCCAGCATTAGGCATGGGAGACACCACCGTGATGCCAGCTGACTTCCGGTTTTATGTCTCCAACGTCACATTAATCGACTCATCAGGTGATCGGATCCCTTTGGAGCTAGAGCAAGATGGCAAGTGGCAATACGAGTCTGTGGCCCTGCTCGATTTTGAAGATAAGTCAGGTCCTTGCGGCAATGGTACTACAGAAACTCGCACTCAAGTCGTTGGTCAAATCCCTGCTGGGGACTATCAAGGTCTGGAATTTCAAGTAGGAGTCCCCTTCGACCTCAATCATCAAGATGCCACCCTCGCCCCCTCCCCATTAAACTTGACATCTCTCTGGTGGAACTGGCAGGGCGGGTACAAATTCATTCGCATCGACCTTGAAACACCTATGGCCATGATGGACTCAGAGATAACGGACCAATCAGCAGAGGCTCACTCTAGTCACGGCGATCATAGCGATCATGCAGTAGACCACGGCCACCACGGATCCTCTGACCCAACAGCTGACAAGACAGCCCACTCAGAATCCGACAGTCATCACGGATCCCATACCCATTCGGGCCACAGTGGCTTTTTAATTCATTTGGGTAGCACAGCCTGCGAAATTGAAGGGGATGCCCAACAACCGACCCGTTGCAACAATCCCAATTCCCCAATCGTAACACTAGAAAATTTCAACCCTGCTGACGATATCATCATTGCTGATCTCAGAGCGTTAGTGGCTGGCAGTAATCTCTCCATGAACCAACCCGATACCCCCATCGGCTGCATGTCTAGTCCTGATGATCTTGATTGTGAGCCGATCCTGGCAAATCTGGGCTTACCGTTCAACGGATCCTCTGCAGGGCCTCAATCCTTCTTCCGCGTGAAGGACTAACTAAATTTAGCTTTAAAACCTGATCTTAGTTCTGGCCTCAATTGAGGTGCGTAGACTTGGAGTATGCGATCGTGTTCAAGACAACTAATATCTATATTCAGAGTAACACGGTCCTTCTTATTCCTTTCAAACACTGTCATAAGAAATCAAACAGTGTCATGAAAAAAGAAGCGATGATCTCTCACCGCCTCAGTCGTCGCTCAGGTAGCCCTTAATCCGTTGTCTTCAATATCCCATCTATACTACTTCTTCCATGTCACTGGCATAACATGTAGAGCCGTTACACCGATAAACATCACTAGTAATGGGTTGAAAGCCAACAGCAACTAAGTCAGAAGCTTCGGGTGTGAATGCACGGGCAATAGCTCTAGCAACTTGAGAGAAAAATCGCATCATGGGATAACCTCCTTTGTTTTGTTAGTTTGTTGAATGGTGGAAAATCTGCTAAGCCCGGTCGCCCAGCCTTGACTCAAGTACATGAAACCTGTAGCGACCTCTTATGGGTAGGTGAACATCATTACAGGTAAATCGGTCAATCCTTGAACATACGTAACCAGTAAACACAGCTACATCTGCACTAATGCACAAAGTAGCTAATGGACAAGTCAGCTCCTACGGATGAATTAATAGCTATGAGCAGTAGCAGTTGAAATCAACTGTCAATCATCAAGTCTTGGCTATGTTTCACGCTAACTTAACCGGATCCTGAGGCTACCAATGAGACTGGATCCAGCTACAACCATTTATCCAGGCTGAACACTGTCTTCCCTATTTGAAAGAAATTATGGAGCTTCAAGTGCCAGCGCTATTCTTTAAGTTGAATGATCTTCGCTCTTGAAAACAGCCACTGCGGTCAGACCATCGGAGACTGAGCTCAGACTGAAAGAATCAATTCTTGAATAGCTTAACCTATACTTGTGTATCTCCCACTTAGCTATTATTGGAGACAGCGACAAGCCCAGATATCGAGACAGAGTAAGTGCAGCAGGACTCAACTAGCCGAATAATGGGTGACGAAAACGCGTAGACCTGAATCTATGACAGTGTTATGGCTCGAAAGTGATGGTCAGTGGATAGCCAAACAATGTGGAGAACTGTGGGTATTTTAAGTTCCTGATAGTTTCAGACCCAGCTCGAGAGCGGCTTTTTGAAGGCACCTGCTGGAGACAACCTCCTATATAGAACCCTCCATATCTCTAGAGTAGCGCTCTCACATGTGCCCGACAAGACATAGAAACCCTTCTTAACGTGAGATCTATAACTCAATAGTGGCGTAACTGAACATTTGAAAGTATGACAGTGTCGTTACGTTGCCTCTAAACCAAGCCGTCCTGCTATCTACTTATCAGCCACAAATAAGGCCCACCCAATCCGACAGGATCCGGTGGCGACTGGTTATGCAAAGGAAATGATCAAGAACTGGTCTTGAAACTTAGCTCCACTCACTTCACGTCCTGCTAAACTATCAGGCAAAAAGAGATTCCGCCGCTGATCCCCAGCTGTAATCGTAATTTCAGGCCCCGACTGGCTTAGTTCAACTTGCGACTTACTAAAGCCAGGAATAAACAGCTTCACAACCTGCTTCTGTGCATCAATCGTCAACGGTGCAGGCACATTTGGGATTCCAAACACACCCCCAACCGCTTCTTCCAACGGTGCCCAGTTCCCACCATCCCAAGCCGGAACCTCTCGCAGGGGGAGAGGCGCAAACTCTGGCTCGGGGATAGAGCCTTCTCCAGCTGGAGTCACCAATACACTGCCCACAGTCAACCCAATCATCTGGGCACTCCCCCACAGATACTTCGCGGTTCGGATCGCCATTGGATCCTTAGAAGTAACGAGATGGGCCAGAACTCGCGCCGGATCCGATACAGCTGTTACCCCTTCCTGTAACAGATTGCGGGAATCCCCAAACTGCTCAGGCAACTCATCTAATGAGGTCACATCTAGGTTAGTCACAGAGCGAATAATGGGTTCGGCAAAAGGACGGAGATTCTTGGCCAGTTCAGAGTCCAGAAACGCCTTTGTTGCCCGTCGCCAATACCAGCTGGCTACTTCTGGGATCCCGAACATACGCAAGACTGTCAAATCAGCAGATCCGTCGTAAATAATCGAATCATACTGTTTGGCATCATCGAACCGTCGCAACGCATCCAACGTTAAGAATTGGTCCATCCCCGGCAAAATGGCTAACTCTTGGGCGTAAATATCTTGAAAGAAAGGAGACCGGACATATTGGGCTTCAACCTCACGAGCCTGAGACCAACTTTTTTCCAACAGAACAGTATTCTTCAACTGGACCGCACTCAAATTGGCCGCAACGGTTGTGGGATCCGTCGAGAGAGACACATTCAGTAACTCGCCTAAGTCATGCCCCACCTGATGGCCAACCAGTAGCGTCCGCCGGCCCTGCTGAGCGGCTGATTTTGCGGCGGCAACGGCAAGGATAGACGTTTGGGGGCCACCCTGTCCTAGAAAGGTGAGAATCTGACTCATAAGGATCCGTCAAAATGCACTTTGCCAACCATAGCAGAGTTGGTCGTAGACAGAAGGGCCGGATCCGGATTGTGATCGATTATGTCTATTCATTATCATTGTCTTGAGTTCTAAGAAGTTAATCCCATCGGGGTCCAGCCACCTAGTAGTGTAGGCAAATATCTAGGATTGCCTCGATGTTAGGTAACGCGATGACGTGAGAGAGGGTTTAATGACAGATTTAATTGAAACTATTGAAGGTAGCATTCTCGATATGGTTGGGACCGCTATCAAGTTCATTCCCACTGTAATCGTTGCTATTGCCGTCGTCCTTGCAACCCGTGTCTGTGTCAAGCTCGTTCGGAAAATTACTGTTTCGACCACAGAACGCTGGCTTGAAAGCCGATCATTGAGCACTCTCATTCTACAGGTTACGACTGTTGCCACATGGGTTTTAGGGATCCTAGCAACTAGCGTCATCCTGTTCCCTGATCTTGAACTCGGAGATATTATTGGATTACTGGGACTTGGATCCGTGGCGATTGGCTTTGCTTTTCAAGATATCTTCAAGAACTTTTTAGCTGGGATCCTATTACTCTTTAACGAACCGTTCCGATTACAGGATCAAATTATTGTTGATGGATACGAAGGCACAGTTGAAGAAATCACTATCCGTTCAACACAATTGCGCACCTATCAGGGAGAACGGGTCGTCATTCCCAATTCCATCGTCTTCACAAACTCTATCCATGTTTTAACTGATTTAGCCTATCGCCGTACAGATTTGGCTATTGGAGTCGACTACAATACACCCTTACCGATGGCCCGCGATACCTTTCTAAAAACGGTCTCTCAAGTTGAAGGAGTGATCACAGTTCAAGGCATCGAGATCGATGTGGTTAGCTTCGGCGATAGTTCAATTGATTTTGTCGTACGCTACTGGACCAAGCCCCAGAAAAAAGAGGTTCGACGAGTGATGACGTTGGTGATGATCGCCTTGAAACAAGCCTGTGACCAAGCTAACATCACGATTCCATACCCCATTCGGACGGTCTACATCTTTGATCAAGAGAAATTTCAGGATCACTTCTCCACTCAAGTGGCTACCGGTGGTTAGAATCCCTTGTGTGCTTACCCAGGAAATCACTGATGACTCTAAGGTTGACCCATGCATGAACTCGCCACGTGTTGAATAGGGACATAGATTCAGGTTCAGGCCGTCAAGTGCAGATGCTAGCGACAGAGGCGATTGTAGGCTTGTAAGGATCCGTCTTGCTCTATGGTTTGGGCCAATTCTGACCAATCTGATGTGGCAGTTCCAGGCACTAAAGCTTTAGCGTCTAGATTAAACAGGGCTGCAACTGCACTCCCAGGTAGGGTCTGGAGTCTCTGATTGTACTCTTGAACCGCTAAGTTATGACATGCTGTCTTCTGAATATACTCACCATTTCGCAAGCCTAAAAATCCCCTAGATGCAACACCATCCCGAATCTGAGCAGTTGCTGTCGCCCTTTGATCCCAGGCGGCGATTTGCCCCCGTGTCCATGTGAGTGAGAAGCCGACTAGAGTACTGCTTGCAATGACTCCTGCAATAATCACCTGTTTGATCCGTTGGCGGTGATAAGTTTGCACCTGTAGTTGCTGAACGGCCTGCTCTACATACTCGGACGGGATTTGCAACTCTAGCCCAGCTTGTTGGACATCATCTAACGATAACTGATTGCGCTCAGCGTATAATTGTGCCGCCAGCTCCAGCACCTGAGGAACTGTTTTCTCTGATAGTCGAACAGATTTAGCCATTGATGTCTTCACCATTCACGCACTCCAATCAATACATAACGGATTTGTTTGATGAGTAACCTAATCCAGTTGATCACATCTCTTCTATGCTCAGTGATTGCCGGTAAGATCCTTTTGAGTTCCTAAGTTAACGTACATCCAGACAATTAAGTTTCATCAAAATCTCACCGATAAAGCTCAAATCCGCACAGTTTGCTGGTAGCAGACTATCTTTTTCATGGAGGATTGTCTTTCTCATGGAGGATTGTCTTTCTCATAGAGGACTGTTTTTCTCACCAGGAATTTCCCCTCAACGTGTCCATTTCCCCTTCTGCTGAGAATATTTACTAACTCTGTCTAGATGTAACGGATCCTTAGACCTGGACTCCGCCAAACTCACACATCGACCCATAAATCGCAATCTTTGTTTACATTTTGCTGCTGTTTTGGAGGGGGGAATTCACCTGAAGTCTTGTGGAATCAAGGATCCGGACTTTAATAATTGTGAACCTCTCGGGGCTGTTCTGAGGCTGACCTATAATGCCATGTAGTCCTTCCCTCCTCTGAGCAGTTATCTGAGCAGTCAGAGGGTTTAACCTGGACGTTCTGCTACTAGATATAGGGACGGGTGGAGTCTTCGTTCCTTGTCGCAAGAGAGGAGTTCCTTGATGACAACTTCCCCTGTGGAGCAAGAGCCGAAGGTTAAAGTTACGGTTGATACTGATCCGGTACCGACTTCCTTTGAGAAGTGGGCTCAACCGGGTCACTTTGATCGCAGCTTGTCCCGTGGTCCCAAGACGACTACGTGGATTTGGAACCTTCATATCCGCGCTCATGACTTCGATAGTCATACTTCCGATTTAGAAGACGTTTCTCGTAAGATTTTTGCTGCTCACTTTGGTCATCTGGCCATCGTGTTTGTGTGGCTAAGCGGCATGTACTACCACGGAGCTCAGTTCTCGAACTACTCTGCGTGGCTTCAGGATCCCACGGGTATTTTCCCCAGTGCTCAAGTTGTGTGGCCCGTCTTTGGTCAAGAAATTTTGAACCAAGATGTCGGCGGCGGCTTCGAAGGGATCCGGATTACTTCCGGTTTATTCCACCTGTGGCGTGCTTCCGGTATCACAACTGAATTCCAGCTATTGGCGACTGCAATCGGCGGTTTGGTCATGGCTGGTTTGATGCTTTTTGCCGGTTGGTTCCACTACCACAAGAAAGCTCCCAAGTTGGAGTGGTTTCAAAATGTCGAGTCCATGTTGAACCACCACTTGGCGGGTCTGTTTGGTTTGGGATCCTTGGCTTGGGCAGGTCACCAGATTCACGTTGCGATCCCCATTAATAAGGCTATGGATGCCATCTTGGCTGGGGAGCCAATGACTTACAACGGTAAGGTTCTGGAGACGATCGCGGATATTCCTCTGCCCCATGAGTTTGCCTTCAGCTGGCAAAACATGGCGGAGTTTATCCCTAGCTTCAGCGAAAAGCTCTGGCCTTTTGTCACCCTTAACTGGGGTGTTTACTCTGACTTTTTGACCTTCAATGGTGGTTTGAACCCTCAGACCGGCGCGTTGTGGTTGACTGACCAAGCTCACCACCACTTAGCCCTGGCTGTGATGTTCATCGTTGCGGGCCATATGTACCGGACTAACTGGGGCATTGGCCACAGCATCAAAGAGATCCTTGAAGCTCACAAGGATCCTTTATTGCTCGGTGGTAACGGTCACAAAGGTCTGTACGAAACCCTGACAACCTCCTGGCATGCCCAATTAGCCATTAACTTGGCAATGGCAGGATCCATCAGCATCATCACTGCTCAGCACATGTATGCGATGAATCCTTATCCCTACATGGGTATTGACTACGCTACGCAAGTTTCTTTGTTCACCCATCACATGTGGATTGGTGGATTCTTCGTGGTTGGGGGTGCGGCTCACGGCGCGATCTTCTTAGTTCGTGACTATGATCCAGCAGTCAACTACAACAACGTGTTGGATCGAGTCTTGCGTCATCGTGATGCCATCATCTCCCACTTAAATTGGGTCTGCTTGTTTTTGGGCTTCCACGCCTTCGGGTTCTATGTTCACAACGACACCATGCAAGCTTTGGGTCGTCCGCAGGACATGTTCTCCGATAGCGCCATCCAATTGCAGCCGATCTTTGCTCAGTGGATCCAAGGGTTACACACGAATGCGATTGCTGCCACTGCACCCATTGTGAATGCGGGTGTGAGCCCCATTTTCGGTGGTGACGTGATTGCAGTTGCTGACAAAGTCTCCATGATGCCCATGCCTTTGGGTACGGCGGATTTCATGATCCACCATATTCATGCGATGACCATTCACATCACGGTTTTGATCCTACTCAAGGGTGTTCTATTCGCACGTAGCTCTCGCTTGATCCCGGATAAGGGCAAGTTGGGCTTTGGCTTCCCTTGTGATGGTCCAGGCCGAGGGGGTACTTGCCAGGTATCTGGTTGGGACCACGTCTTCTTAGGCTTGTTCTGGATGTACAACTGTATTTCCATCGTGATTTTCCACTTCACTTGGAAGATGCAGTCGGATATCTGGGGCACTGTCAACGCTGATGGCACGATTGATCACCTCACGGGTGGCAACTTTGCGCTCAGCGCGATCAACATTAACGGCTGGCTACGGGATTACCTGTGGGCTCAGTCTGTACAAGTCATCAACTCCTACGGCAGCGCATTGTCTGCGTATGGATTGTTGTTCTTGGGTGCGCACTTCATTTGGGCTTTCAGTTTGATGTTCTTGTTTAGTGGTCGTGGCTACTGGCAGGAGTTGATCGAGTCTATCGTTTGGGCTCACAACAAGTTGAAAGTTGCTCCGGCAATCCAGCCTCGGGCTCTGAGCATCATCCAGGGTCGGGCTGTTGGCGTGGCGCACTATCTGTTGGGGGGAATCGTCACCACGTGGGCGTTCTTCCTAGCACGATTTGCGACCATTGGTTAATCGCAAGGAGGATTAGACATGGCAACCGCAACTCGGTTTCCACAATTTAGTCAAGACCTTGCCAACG
>CAYUEE010000062.1:0-27941 GCA_964443615.1 uncultured bacterium
CACTGTTTCGGCTTACTAATTCTCAGGCTCACTTTCAATCAGTTTCAGATATTGCAATCCGACTTTATGAATCGACGATTCCAACGAGCGTACCCACACCACCCGAGCTTGCAGCGGTCCCACGGATTCTAACTGGACACGACATAGTTGCTGAGGTTCCAACAAGTCGGGGGCGACGAGGATAACAGAGCACCCACCAAAGGATCCGTCTGTGGCTAACCCACGAATTGTCCCCTTGAAATCCGCAGTATCATCTATCACAGGATCAATGTAGACAAGAGCGCCAGCATCTTCTTGAGTGCGAGGATGTTCACGATTGTCCGACGTCGGCATTCTGACCGAGTTATCCGGTGTAGAGTTGTTAAACCCGTCAGATGCTAAGGTTCCTGACTGATTGCGAGGTGGGCCTAGCGAGTAAAACACCATACCTTCCTTTTCCATTCCAGGGTTATCGGGTCAAGCCGGAGGAGCGGTGACCTCTCCTCCCCCTCTGATAGTTTACCGTTGTCATCCGTAAATTTGCGTTAGTCTAGTTACCTACCAACCTCAAATTGTTTAGCGTCCTTTAGAATGAGACTGTCCCTCAGTATTGATGATTGTGACTCCCTTATCGTCTGCTTTGGTGAGTTGGATCCTGAATCCTCTCCTTGCCATCTACATTCTTCTATTTGTTCTGCGGATCTTCACCTCGTGGTATCCCCAGCTAGATACCTCTAGAGTCCCCACCAACTGGCTCTTTGGACTAACCGAATTCATTCTGAAGCCGACCCGGAAGCTTATCCCCACGATGGGAGGCGTAGATATGTCACCGGTCGTATGGGTGGGGCTGGTCTCTCTCCTGCGTGAGCTACTACTAGGTCAACAAGGGATCCTGACAATGGCTATGCAAGGGAGCTAGCTAAGTAGTGTAATCCTGCCATCAATCCTGGGGCGTGATCCTGCCAGACCTGGCTGGATGAGCAAGCTCGTTCAATCTCCAAGGTGATTGTGGGGATGTGACGCTCAGTGCCCGCCCAATTGCCTAAGGATCCGGGTGTGGGATAACCGATATCAGCGAGTAGCCGCAGCCCATTATGGTCAGACATGATCTGAGCCCATCCCTTGGCTGGACCGTTGTAGTTAACACAAAGATCGGTATAACTGGAGTGAGCAGACAGGATCCCTATGGGCTTCAACGTGTTCAAACACGTGATTAAGGCTTGAGTTTCGGGCTCGGATCCGGCAGCAGGACCAGGGCTATATCGGGGGGCTAGACGTTGTTCTGTCCAATTTTGGGTAGGCATGTTGCGGTTCAAATCAACCCCTCGATGATTCCATCGCCGTCGGCTGTCACATCCATCCGGATTCAAGCGTGGGATAACCCATAGGCCTAAGATCCCGGCAAATACGGCCCAACCCCCTTGATCAATGAAGTGTTCGATCAACTGAAACCCTTCAACCTCATCCCCATGAACACCTGCTATCAAGAGGACATTGCAGGATCCTTGGGTCAGCTGTTGGATCCTGATGTCACGACCTTGCAGAGAAGAACCGATGGTAGAACGAAGAGTAATTTCAGACATTTACCACCATTCAATCTTCAAATAAGTCGGATTCAAGCAAATGGATTCAAACGGGTAGATTCGAACAAGTTAGAACGGAATATCATCTAGGTTGGGTTCTGGTGACGGTGTCGGAGTAGGAGTGTAAGACCGAGGAGCAGGGGCTGGAGTACTGGCTGGAGCGCTAGTTGGAGCAGACTCAGAAGTGGAACTGGATCCAGTTGTGGCCGCAGGGCCAATGGATTCGGCCATCGTTGCCCTTGTGGAGTAGATGCGACGCGCTGTAATCTCCGCTAATTTTTCCTTACGGCCATCTCGGTCCACCGTATTCATATGTAACTGTCCTTCAATCGTGACATGATCGCCCCGGTGGCAACTCTCAACCACGGATTGCGCCAATTCACCAAATACCGATACTTGCACCCGATAGGGCGCTTCATCTGACCGATTACTAGGAAATTGAACCTGCATAGACGATACTGCTAGGTTGTCTGGAGTGTAGCGCAATTCTGGATCCGTCATCATTTCGGCCATTAATACAATTGAATTCATAATCATCCTCGACTCTATCCGTTTCATCGTATCTGATCCCAGCCTATCTGATATCAGCCTCAGCCGGACCGATGGCAAAACAGGATCGATGCCCTATGATTCCAACAGATGATGATTCCAACAGAGTGACCGGCAACGAGCAAGGATCCAACCATGAAAAAACTCGGCATGTTAGGAATGGGCACTGTAGGTCGTGGTGTCGGTAAGATTCTGACCCACCCTCAGCAGCGGGATCCGTTACTACAGACCCTCGGCATTAAAAGTATTGCCGTGAGTAGTCTCACTAAACCTCGCGCTCCCGGGAAAGAGTTACCACCTCACTTCCAATACACCGAGGATCCTAATGCAGTCGTCACGGATCCAGATGTCGATATCGTTGTAGAAGTCATGGGCAAGATTGAACCGACCTATTCCCTACTGTTAAAGGCTATTCAAAACGGCAAACATGTTGTTACAGCCAATAAGTCTCTGATTGCAGCTCATGGATCCCAACTCTTGGCCGCTGCTGCCGACCGTGGTGTTCAGATTCGCTTTGAAGCAGCGGTAGCAGGCGGGATTCCTGTTATTCAAGCCTTAAACCAATCCTTGGGAGCTAACCAGATTCAATCCATCACAGGCATTATCAACGGAACAACTAACTACATTTTGACCCTAATGACGGATCAGAATAAAGGTTATGAGGAGGCTCTCCAGGAGGCCCAAGCGAAAGGGTACGCGGAGGATCCGCCAGACTTTGATGTCAGTGGTCGAGATGCGGCTGAGAAACTAGCGATCCTCTCAGCCATTGGTTTAGGTAAAGCGGTTGATATCAATTATGTCCTGGAACACTGCACTGTAGGGATCCATCACACGGTATCTCATCTCGATATTCAGTATGCCAGGCAGCTAGGATATCGGATTAAACTGTTAGCTACAAGTGAACTTCAATCTAATGAGAATCTTCTCCTCCATATTGGCCCGAGTTTGGTTGCAAATGACCATCCTTTAGCCTCTGTGAATGATGCATACAATGCTGTATTTATCCAGGGGGATCCGGTTGAGGACTTGATGTTCTACGGTCGTGGGGCAGGAGAGGGGCCAACGGCTAGCGCTATTGTGGCAGACATCATTAATGTCGTGAAAACTTGTGATACTAGGAATCCTATCACCTCCTCTCCTTTATCCTCAGTTGATTTTGTAAATAAGCCCTCTAGTGATCTCTATCGCAGTTACTATTTACGGATCCTGTTGGATGGTATAGAACGAGGTGTGGGCGGCATTACAACCCTGCTCGAAAAGTTTATGATTATCCCCAGTATCATTCGTAAAGAAACCGATTCTGAAGGTAATCCCGAGATCATCGTTATCACTCAGGCCTCATCAGGGAGTGTTATTGCCGCAGCTGCTCGAACGATTAACAGTTTGCCCTACGTTAAACAAGTGGGTTCCCCCTTCCCCATTCTATGTACCCAGTGAAAATTCTATGCACCCAGTGAAAAAAATAACAGTCTGTTAGGATCCTATTTCACTACAGGTCGCATAGTTGGAAACATGACAATATCGCGGATACTTTGAGAATCCGTTAACAACATCACTAAACGATCAATGCCAATCCCTAGTCCACCACAATTGGGCATTCCCAACTCTAAAGCATCTAGATAATCTTCATCCAGTGGATGAGCTTCGTCATCACCAAATTCTCGCTGTAATCGCTGCTCCTCAAACCGTTGGCGCTGCACCTCCGGATCATTAAGCTCGGAAAAGGCATTGGCATACTCAGTCCCATTGATAAACAACTCAAACCGCTCAACAAAGCCTGGTTTGCTGCGATGTTGCTTAGCCAGTGGTGAAACCTCTTGGGGGAAATCAAGAATGAATGTCGGTTGGATCAATGTCCTTTCTACACATTTGTCGAACACTGCATAGATCAAAAAGCCTAGGCTCTGTTTCTCTAAATCACTCAATTTCAAAGACTTCTTATCTTTAGGCAACTGAGCATTCACTGTCACCAAATAATCATTAACAGTTTCAGTAGCTTGCTGAAGATCTGTCAACGAGTCAAAATCAATATCTGTCTCATCCTTGATTGCCTCTACCATCGTTTTCACTTGCCAGTGTTGATCAGATAAAGCTGGGTACCTATGACTATGATCATATTTCCGTGTCAAATCAATGGTAACTTCCTGATAACTGAGTTCTCCCACTTCTGGATTAATCACAGCGGCAGCCGCCAGAATGATCTCCTCTGTTAGCTTAATAATGTCAAAAATATCAGCATAGGACTGGTACAGCTCTAACGAGGTAAATTCTGGATTGTGTGTGCTATCGATGCCTTCATTACGAAAAACTCGACCTAGTTCAAACACTCGTTCAATGCCGCCACATATTGCCCTTTTCAGATACAGTTCAGGAGCGATGCGTAAATACAAGTCAACATCTAAAGCATTATGGTGAGTGATAAAGGGTTTAGCTGCTGCCCCACCATAGATTGCCTGTAAAATAGGAGTCTCAACCTCAAAAAACTCATGTCGAGTCAAATACATTCTAATTGCTTGAATTATGCGACTCCTAACCACAAAGCGATGAAAAGAGTCAGGGTTGCCCGCTAGATCCATTTCACGATGTCGACGACACATTTCCATATCGTTTACACCATAAAAAGCATCAGGAAATGGTACCGTTGCCTTACTCAATAACTGCAACGAAGTAACTTGAATGGAAAGCTCTCCCCTCATTGTCCGACATCCAATGCCTTCAACCCCAACCCAATCCCCGGTGTCTAATAATTCCAGCTGCATAAAGGCTAATCCTTGATCTGCAGACAAAAACTTCTTTTCAACCTTCAACTGGATCCGCCCCTGCCCATCCCGCATATCCAAGAACACCAGCTTTCCGCTATCTCGCTTCGACGTGATCCGGCCACAACTTTTCAATGGCGTTTCCAAAGGATCCGCTTGCCCTTTCTCCAGGATCCGATCAGGCTGATTGAAGAGATCAATAATCTGCTGTGTTGTATGAGTCCGCACAAATCGTTCGGCGGGATACGGCTCAACCCCTTGCTCTCGTAATTTGCTCACCTTCTGGCGACGCACCTCAGCTTCGTTAACAGACATTCTTCATCCCTCGATCATCAGATCATAGATCAATTGCGTAGGAGTGGTAACTAACTCGCTGGAGCCTATCTAAGACTTAAGCAGGATCCATTCCACAAGAGATCCCACTTACTTAACCCTTCAAAACCAAGCGCCAGACTCGCATACTACCCATCACACCGTCAAGACAGCCCCAAGCTCTAGACTTTTCAAACTGAACACTAACCCAGATAAGTATTGTTCCCCTGTCAGAGATTCTGTATCATAGCGGCGTGCTCTCAGGATCCTAACTTAATGTCTCCACAACACCCGATCAATTCGACATGGCAAGGCATTGACTTATACCCAGCTGCTAGCTTTCCGCGCACTCACTCCATTGGGGAATTACAATCTCGATTTGCCAAGGATCCTGCCTTCCGAGGCTCATTTCGTCGTCAAACCACTCTGCTTGATGGCCGAGAAACACCGATACAGGTGGGCGAGCAAGTGGTTCGGTTGGCAGGTCGGATCCAAACGAAGCCAAGCCACAACACCAATTCATCACATCAGATTGTATTTCAACTTAGCAATGCTACTACAGAACGAATCACAGTTGAAATAACCCCTCAACTGCAACCGGATCCTGATAGCGATAGTGAGCAGTTAAGGTATACCAGCCTAACCTTTGATCAGGCCGCCGAACTTAATCCAGGTGACTATGTTGGTATCGTTGGCTTACCGCAAGTGATTGAGCAAGGTAGTACAGTTCAGTTCACCATCCGAGCGAGTTATGTTTGTTTATTATCCAAGGCAACCTTACCGTTAGAATCCCCATCTGATGTAGCGTTAGCACGGCGCTATCGAGAGCGGACGTTAGCCACTCACCCCCCCACGTTTTCTCGCTTCCAACTACGTAGCCGGATCCTACAAGGCATTCGCTTTTATTTAGATGAATCCGGGTTTTCTGAAATTGAGACCCCGATCCTGCAAGACATCAAAAGCGGAGCCTCTGCCAAAGCCTTTACAACTCATCACCCTGAAAGAGACAACCGTGAATATGTTCTGCGGGTGGCGCCTGAGCTCTATCTCAAACGTGCTGTCTGTGGTGGATTTGACCGAGTCTTCGAGTTAGGTCGGGTTCTTCGCCGCGAGGGACTTGATGATACCAACGCCATCAATCCTGAGTTGACTACCCTAGAGATCTATCAAGCCTATGCAGACTACATCGACATGCTCCAATTAATGGAAAATATCATTAGCTTTTCTGCTGTAGCTACGGGTCATCCTGTTACAATCCCAATCCAATTCGGTACCACACCCATCAATCTGGAACGAACCTATACTGACTCAACACGTCTCCCTGGCTATCACTGGCGCATCGTCACACTTACAGATATTGTAACGACTACCTTTCATCAGCTGTCAGGACTCAATATCGCCGTTCACTTGTCTGCTCACCCAGCTGAGCCTGTCCCTCCAGACTTAGTCACACAGGTCAACAGCTGGTGCAGCGGTCAAGGTAAGGATCCATTATCCGCCGCCGACCACCCCAACCTAGGCCTCTATCAACAGGCCCTTTTCGAAGCTTGTGTCAAAGACCATTTAGGGCCCGATCCCCTGTTTATCATTGATCATCCTGAGGCCGTGAGTAAATTTACGCTGGCTAAGTCTCATCGTCATAAACCCGGATATGTTGAGAGTGTTGAATTATTCATCAACCAGGTCAGTATTGGGACCGCCTTCTCGGAGTTGAACGATCCAGCAGAACAGCGGAACCGTTTCGAAGGAGAAGAGCAACGGCGACGAGCAGGAGACGAAAAAGCCCAATCTCGGGACGAAGACTACCTAGAAGCCCTAGCTTTTGGGATGCCTCCGTGTGGTGGCTTGGGCTTGTGGGTTGATCGATTAGTCATGTTACTGACTGACACTCACGACATTCGAGACAGTCAACTCTTTCCGATTGTTTAACACACTCAACTCTTTCCGGCTGCTTGAGGTACCCAACTCTTCCTGGCCAATCGAGTGACTTCAACGGTGGATCCTTCTGGCAAGGTCAACACTTAGCTAACCAAAGTCAGTACTTAGCTGACCAAAATCAGTCAGATTAATCAGTACTAATCAAGCCCAACGTAATCAAGCTAACAACATAGGATCCTAGCTAGGTCCTTTACATCAAGTCTAGTTGTGCTAGAATGTCTGAGCTCAAATAGGATAGAGCTTGTCGAAGACGTAATCCTGACATACTCACTAGGGCTCTCCAGAGTGTGGAATCCTTAAGAGAGGCCAAAGAGTCATCTTGCACAGTTGTATGGCTTGTGCACAGTTCTGACATGGCAGTGATTACTTTGAGCGACATTTGATCATGCGCCTGTAGCTCAGTGGACTAGAGCACGTGGCTACGGACCACGGTGTCGGAGGTTCGAATCCTTCCAGGCGCGTTAACCGCCCAGATGCTTTCAACTTCTGGGTAGATTGCCGTCTCTTAACCTTCGGAGAACGTGTGCTACGATTAGCCTAACTAAGCCCACTGCAGGCTGATGCAGGCGAAGGGAGCCCAACATCATGTTTGAACGTTTTACAGAAAAGGCCATTAAGGTTATCATGCTGGCCCAGGAAGAGGCCAGACGTTTGGGCCACAATTTCGTTGGCACCGAACAGATTTTGTTAGGTTTGATTGGCGAGGGCACTGGGGTCGCCGCCAAAGTCCTCAAGTCGATGGGAGTCAACTTGAAGGATGCCCGGATTGATGTTGAAAAAATCTTTGGTCGAGGGTCTGGTTTCGTCGCCGTTGAAATTCCCTTTACACCTCGCGCGAAGCGTGTTCTGGAACTCTCCCTTGAAGAGGCCCGTCAGCTGGGGCACAACTATATTGGTACTGAGCATCTACTCTTGGGGCTCATTCGTGAGGGAGAGGGAGTTGCTGCCCGTGTTCTAGAAAATCTTGGTGTCGACCTGTCTAAGGTCCGCACCCAGGTGATTCGCATGTTGGGCGAGACGGCCGAAGTCTCCACAGGAGGCTCTCAGGGCCGAACTAAGACACCCACACTGGATGAGTTTGGCTCTAATCTGACTCAACTGGCCCAGGACAGCAAGCTAGATCCTGTGGTCGGTCGCCAGAATGAGATTGAGCGTGTTATTCAGATTTTGGGTCGAAGGACAAAGAACAACCCTGTCCTGATCGGTGAGCCAGGGGTAGGAAAAACTGCTATTGCTGAAGGGCTAGCTCAACGCATCATTCAAGGTGACGTTCCCGATATTTTGAATGAGAAGCGCGTAGTAAGTCTCGATATTGGCCTGCTGGTGGCAGGTACCAAGTATCGAGGGGAGTTCGAAGAGCGCCTCAAAAAGATCATGGACGAGATTCGTGGGGCTGGCAATGTCATCCTTGTAATTGATGAAGTTCATACTTTGATCGGTGCAGGTGCTGCTGAAGGAGCAATTGATGCAGCCAATATCCTTAAGCCAGCATTGGCTCGGGGCGAGCTGCAGTGCATTGGAGCCACGACACTTGATGAGTATCGTAAGCACATTGAGCGAGATGCAGCTCTGGAGCGTCGTTTCCAACCCATCATGGTGGGTGAGCCCTCTGTAGCAGAGACCATTGAAATCTTGTTCGGCTTGCGCGATCGCTACGAGCAGCACCACAAGCTGAAGATTTCGAACACGGCATTGGATGCAGCAGCAAAGCTTGCTGACCAGTACATCTCTGACCGTTACTTGCCTGACAAGGCGATTGACCTTGTTGATGAGGCTGCATCTCGGGTCCGGTTGATTAACTCCCAGCTACCACCAGCGGCCCGGGAGCTCGACCAAGAATTACGTCGAATCACACGGGAGAAGGATGAAGCGATCCGTTCTCAAGATTTCGATAAGGCGGGCGAGCTGCGAGATCGCGAGATGGAAATCAAGCAAGAGATCCGAGCAATTGCAGCGGCCAAGAAAGCGGAAGAGTCTTCCCGTGATGAAGAGCCCATTGTTGATGAAGAGGATATTGCTCAAATTGTGAGCTCTTGGACAGGGGTTCCAGTCTCTAAGCTGACTGAGACTGAGTCGAATAAGCTCCTGAATATGGAAGACACACTTCATCAGCGCATTATTGGCCAAGAGGAAGCTGTGCGCGCCATCTCCAGGGCGATCCGGCGGGCTCGTGTTGGTTTAAAAAATCCCAACCGTCCGATTGCTAGCTTCATCTTTTCTGGACCAACTGGAGTTGGTAAAACTGAGCTGACTAAGGCGTTAGCGGCCTACTTCTTCGGATCCGAAAGTGCCATGATCCGTCTGGACATGTCTGAGTTCATGGAGCGCCATACGGTATCCAAGCTAATCGGTTCACCGCCTGGGTATGTTGGCTACAACGAAGGAGGACAATTAACTGAGGCGGTTCGTCGTCGTCCCTACACGGTTGTCCTGTTTGATGAAATTGAGAAAGCCCACCCCGATGTCTTCAACCTTCTCCTCCAGATTCTGGAAGATGGTCGCTTAACGGACGCCAAAGGTCGGACTGTTGACTTCAAGAATACACTTCTTGTGATGACTTCGAACATCGGCTCCCGAGTCATTGAGACAGGCGGCGGTAGCTTAGGCTTTGAGTTCAATGACAATGATGCTGATGCCAACTACAACCGGATCCGTAACCTGGTCAACGAGGAACTGAAGCAGTACTTCCGGCCGGAGTTCTTGAACCGATTGGATGAGATCATTGTCTTCCGTCAGCTCTCTAAGGATGAGGTTAAGCAGATTGCTGATATCCTGCTGCAGGAAGTCTTCAGCCGCATGACGGACAAGAAAATCAAGTTGTCTGTCACTGAAGGCTTTAAGGATCTGATCGTTGACGAAGGGTATAACCCCAGCTATGGGGCACGACCTCTACGTCGTGCGATTCAGCGATTGCTAGAAGACATCTTGGCCGAAGAAATCCTCTCAGGCCGCTTGAAAGAGGGTGGTTCGGCAATGATTGATATCGATGAGGAGCGTAAGCCCAAGGTTGTGGTGGCTGCAACTGAGATTGAGTCATCAGATCCGTCTTTTGCCGGAGCATTGACATCAGGCTAAGTCGGTCAGTGGTGAAGTTGAGGCAGAGATACCAGGGAGACTACGGTTTCCCTTCTCTGCACTCAGATTGTTTATCCCTTACTCATCGGTAAAAGTTATCCCTAGGCGGATTTGTGGAGTTACCAGTGGATTTGACCGATCCGACTAGTGGGCTCAAACCGTTCTCGATGTATCAGAGCAGGTGCTTAACTAATGAACTGGACTGCTGTACAGTCAGCGTATTACGCCGGAGGGGCGCAGTTTCGGAGTCCGCCTCCCGACTTACAATCTATGCTATTGCAAGAGCGGATTGTTTATCTGGGGTTGCCCCTGGCTCAAGATGTGACAAAGGTGATAATCTCTCAGCTGCTGTATTTGCAGTATGAAGATCGAGAGAAGCCGATTAGCATGTACATTAACTCGACGGGTACGTACGGTTACGACACGGCGGCTTTTGCCATTCTAGATACGATGAACTACATCAAGCCGCCTGTCCACACCATTTGTATTGGGAGTGCTTTCGGGATGTCAGCCTTACTCCTCTCGGCAGGGGCTAAAGGATTCCGGGCAAGCCTACCAAACTCAACTATTGTGCTGCATCAGCCTTACAGTGGCACACGAGGCCAAGCCTCTGACATTGAAATTCGGACTCGTGAGGTCTTAAAGGTCCGGCAAATGATGTTAGAGTCCCTAGCCAGCAACACGGAACAAAACGTCGACAAGATTAAGCAAGATCTTGACCGTCTCTTCTTTATGACACCAGAGGAGGCGAAGACTTACGGCCTTATTGATCAAGTGCTCTCCAGCAATAAGATCATGCCTGCCTTAGCTGGATCTGTTAGCTAGACGGTATTGATTTGTAACTGATGAACTGGCACTGGTGGCCTCACTGTTTGATTGACCTTGATGTTCTAGTTAGGAGTTATTATGCCCCTTGGACGTGTGGCCCCACGGGTCCCTTATCGGATCCCTGGAGAGCCTTACAGTCAATGGATTGATCTAGATACTCGGTTGAACCAGGAACGCATTATTTTCTTGAGTGAGCCGATTGACGACGATGTGGCCAACGTTGTTGTAGGTGTGTTGTTGTATCTCAATTCTCGGGATGCAGGCAAAGATATCATCATGTACATCAACTCTCCTGGTGGCTCAGTCACAGCAGGGTTGGCTATTTACGATACGATCCACCACATTAAACCGGATGTGGTCACTGTCTGTATCGGTCAGGCCGCATCAATGGGAGCTATCTTGTTGGCTGCTGGCACTAAGGGCAAACGTTTTGCTCTGCCTCACTCTCGCATTATGATTCACCAACCGTCTGGCGGTGCTCAAGGGCAAGCGAGCGACATCGAGATTCGGGCGCGGGAGACGATACGAGTCAAGCACAAGCTCAACCAAATCCTGTCGGATGTGACGGGGCAACCGTTAGAGAAGATTGAGCGAGATTCGGAGCGGGATTTCTACTTGTCCGCGCAAGAGGCGCATGAGTATGGTCTGATCGATAAGGTTATTGAGGAACGGAGCGAGGCTGTTGCCAGCTGATATCCTGGTCGGTTAGGTCCCTTGAGATTCGTTAGGAGGTTTCAGAATGCTGCAGGCTTATCGTGATCAAGCTCATCACCGTGAAGTAATGGGGATTCCCCCCTTACCCCTCTCAGCACCTGAAACCTCTGAGTTGTGTGATCTCCTTAAGGATCCGCCAGCTGGCGAGGAGCCGTTTCTCCTACACTTGTTGAAGGAACGGATCCCTCCTGGCGTTGATGAGGCGGCCTATGTCAAGGCTTCTTTTCTGGGCGCTGTAGTGGATGGATCAATACAATCTCCGCTGGTGACGCCTGAGGAGGCAACGGAGATCCTGGGGACGATGTTGGGAGGTTACAACGTTCAAATTCTCGTCAACTTGTTGAAGGATCCTCGTCCGACTATTGCCCAGCGAGCCACTGGAGCCTTGAGTCGAACATTGCTTATTTTTGATGCCTTCAATGATGTCGTTGAATTGTCTGCAACTAATCACTATGCTAAGGCGGTGGTAGATGCCTGGGCCAACGGGGAGTGGTTCACGGGTAAGGATCCACTACCAGACACAATTACTCTGACGGTTTTCAAAGTGCCAGGCGAGACAAACACAGACGATCTGTCGCCAGCCGTTCATGCTACCACCCGTCCAGATATTCCACTCCATGCCTTAGCTATGCTGGAATCTCGGATGCCAGGAGCATTGGAGACAATCACTGACTTGAAACAGAAGGGCCATCCCGTTGCTTATGTAGGGGATGTCGTCGGTACAGGATCCTCAAGGAAGTCAGCGATCAACTCAGTGTTATGGCATTTGGGTGATGATATTCCCCATGTCCCTAATAAGCGGAGTGGCGGTTACATCCTGGGCGGATCCATTGCACCGATCTTTTTTAATACTGCAGAAGATGCAGGAGCACTGCCTATTCAATGCGATGTCACTCAGATGGAAACGGGTGATGTCATTACCGTGTCTCCCTACAAAGGTGAAGTGACAAATGCGGCAGGGACCGTGATTGCAACCTTCACCCTTGGTCCCAGAACGATTGGAGATGAGGTGAGAGCTGGGGGGCGGATTCCGCTACTGATTGGACGGGCCTTGACCGATAAGACGAGACAAGTATTGGGACTGGAGCCCAGTGACCTATTTGTTCGACCCCACAGTTCTACTGCTGAAGGGCATGGATTTACCCTCGCTCAGAAAATGGTGGGCAAGGCTTGTGGATTGCCTGGAGTCCCTCCTGGAACATCCTGTGAACCGATAATGACAACTGTTGGCTCTCAGGATACAACAGGGCCAATGACGCGAGATGAGTTGAAAGAGTTGGCATGTTTGGGTTTCAATGCTGATTTGGTGATGCAGAGTTTCTGTCACACAGCGGCGTACCCGAAACCAGTAGACGTTAAAGTTCACAGTGAGTTACCCGATTTCTTTGCGAGCCGAGGGGGTGTGGCACTGCGCCCAGGGGATGGCATTATTCACTCCTGGCTAAATCGGATGCTGCTCCCCGATACGGTTGGGACAGGTGGTGACTCTCATACTCGATTTCCGCTAGGGATTTCATTTCCCGCCGGATCCGGACTCGTTGCTTTTGCAGCAGCCCTGGGGGCGATGCCCTTAGACATGCCTGAGTCGGTGCTAGTTCGTTTTACCGGTGAGTTACAGCCTGGGATCACTCTCCGGGATATCGTTCATGCTATCCCATATGTGGCGATCCAAGAGGGATTACTGACCGTTGAAAAGCAGAATAAGAAAAATATCTTTGCGGGTCGAATCATGGAGATTGAAGGCTTACCCGATCTGAAGGTAGAACAAGCCTTTGAATTTACAGATGCTTCGGCGGAACGATCCTGTGCTGGATGTACGATTAAGCTGGGAGTGGAGACAATTGCTGAGTACTTACGCTCTAATGTCGTTCTACTGAAAAACATGGTGGCTCGTGGATACCAGGATCCCAGAACCCTATTGCGGCGAGTGGCCAAGATGGAAGAATGGTTGGCTGCTCCTGTGTTAATGGAGGCGGATTCGGACGCCGAGTATGCCGCCGTCATTGAGATCAATTTAAATGACATCACGGAACCGATCGTGGCGGCTCCCAATGACCCTGACAATGTGAAGACGCTGTCTGAAGTGGCTCATGACCGTATTGATGAGGTGTTCATTGGATCCTGTATGACAAATATCGGTCACTATCGGGCGGCGGCAAAGGTATTGGAAGGGCAAGGCCGCGCTAAGGTAAACCAGTTTTGGATCTGTCCACCGACACGGATGGATGAGACTCAGCTCAAGAAAGAGGGCGTTTACGGAGTATTCGGAGCTATTGGAGCCCGGACGGAAATGCCAGGATGTAGCTTGTGCATGGGTAATCAGGCACGGGTGGAAGATGGGGCAACCGTTATGTCGACGTCCACTCGTAACTTTAATAACCGGATGGGGAAAGATGCTCGTGTTTATCTGGGCTCGGCGGAGCTATCAGCGGCCTGTGCCTTGCTGGGTCGAATCCCTACGATTGAAGAATATCGTGACGTTGTGGCCAACAAGTTGAATCCGTTCGCAGGAGAACTCTACCGTTACCTCAACTTCGATCAGATGGCAGGGTTTGAAGAGGAAGGGCGGGTCATTCCGTTAGACCAAATGCCTAGAATTGAGGACATTCTGGGCATCCCAACAGGTGTGTCGTAACCGCTGATTAGATCTGAAGATTGCGAGAGTTTCCATGGATAGCACCCGAGTAGTGTGGTCACTCGCATCAGTGGTGTTCACCAGGATCAGTTCCGTTAGTGCTAGCCTCGGCTTCCCAGCGGCGACGAGTCTCTATCGCAAGTTGCTTAGCTTTCTCTTCGCCATACTTGAGAATTGAGAACTTGGCACTCCGACGCTTGTCTCCAGCACCCCAAGTGGCTTGCCAGTACTCATAGTAGTGACCTCGGCTACTTGAGCGAGTCCGATTGACGCCTACGATCCCGCTGCGGTTACGGACCGTCATTTGACCTAACTGTGAGTCTAAGGGCATCCGGGCGTCAAGATAATCAAAGTAGTCCTCGGCCGCTTTCAAAGCTTCCGCCTTACCACCGTACTTCTTATCCGAGAAAAACTTGGAGTACTGCGTTCCTCTCCAGATAACCCTGACGTAGAAGCCGAATGTGCGTTTGCTTGGCTGTTCAATGCGACTGATACCCAAGATGAATTTCCCGACGATGTAGAATCTACTGGCAGTTAACATTAACTTATCAATGGCTCATGAAAATCTTGTGTCCTTTCTAGTGGCCCAACATGCGGAGCAGCGACTGGTGTAGCACGGATCCGACCCAGAGCTTGAATTGGACAGACCATCGCTTCAACTGGGGTTGGCTGGCTGGAGCGAAGAGAGTTTCAGGATCCACAACAGACCAAGATCCTAACCACTTAGGGAGGTGCTGCTTTAGGACACTGCGCACCCATAGAAGGTAAAGTCCATACCGAAAGGGTGGCGTTAACCACTCAGCCTGAAGCGCTCGATACAACCATTGCAAGGTCTGCTGAGGTGCGCCATATTGATCACTCTGGCGGGCCAAGTACAAGTAAAAACTACTTTGAGACAATCGGTAAAGCAATGCCGGAATTGACGGATCTCGCTGCCTCCATCTCACCACCATCAATTGATGGGAGCGCGCCATCCGTTCATAATTGCCAGACATTGTTGTCGAGCCTTGTCGATACCCGACTAAAAACTGTTTCACCACCCGAAATTCATAGTGCTGAGCGATGCGTAAGTACAGATCCCAATCTTCACAGCCTTGAACACCTTGGGCTTGAAAGCTGGTGTCAAATAAGCCGACCCGTTCAAAGCAGGATCGTCTAACTAATGCCGCACTGGCATTCCCTAAAAAATTATGGCAAAGCAATGTGGTGAAGACTCTACCCTGCACACTAGAGGCTCGAAATTCTCCCGTGGGCTGGTCCTGTTCATTGATGTCGTAGGACCAACCATACACAACACCAACCTCTGGCCCAGATTGATCAAGACAGGCTACCCAATGCTCTAAGGTGTCAGATTCCCAAATATCATCGGCATCAAGAGGGGCGATGTAGGATCCTTGTGCTTCTTGAATTCCTACATTGCGACTGGCGGCAGCTCCAGCATTAGCTTGTTGAATCAGACGGATCCGCTCATCTCGATGTTGGTAGGCCCGCACACTATCTGCCGTGGTATCCGTGGAGCCATCATCAACCACAATGACTTCAAGATCCTGGTAGGTTTGCTGTAGAACTGAGTTCAGGGTTTGAGTGATCGATCGAGCGGCATTGTAGGCTGGGATGATCACTGAGACTTGTGGGGTGTGCAAGTTAGGATCCTTCCTCTGCCGGCAGAGGTTGAGACTTCAATCGCCAACCGGGTTTCACCACCTGATGAGAACGAGCGATGGCAAGGCAATCATTGGGCACGTCATCGGTCAGAGTAGAACCAGCCGCAATCGTGACGTCGTCACCTACGGTGATCGGTGCAACTAAAACAGAGTTAGAGCCTGTTTTGCTGCGATGACCAATGACCGTGGGATGCTTTTGAAACCCATCATAATTGGCGGTAATAGTACCAGCACCAATGTTCACGTGTTCCCCTAGTGTGGCATCCCCTAAATAAGACAAATGAGCAGCATTCGTCTGTTTTTGAATTGAAGTCTTCTTGACTTCCACAAAGTTACCAATACGGCATTGGTCAGCGATATGGCTTGACTGCCGAATGTTAGCGTAAGGTCCTACCATGGTCTGGTGGCCGATTGTGCTATCGCTTACCGTTGAAAACAAGATCCGACAGTCCTGCCCAATGTGACTGTTCTCAATGAAGCTACCCGGACCGATATGGGATCTAGATCCAATTGTGGTGGTCCCACGCAGGTGGGTTTGGGGTTCAATGATGACATCAGGTTCCAGCTGAACCTCGTCGTCGATTGTAATGCTAGAGGGATCGATCAACGTGACCCCCGCTCGCATCCAGTCCGCTTTGAGACGGTTTTGTAGGATCTGATAGGCCTCCGCCAGTTGAACTCGGTCGTTGATACCGCCGATTTCTTGGGGATCTTGACAATCAATAGACTGCACGATCGGTAACATCGCAATGACATCTGTTAAGTAGTGTTCCCCCTGTTGGTTCTGACATGACAGTTGGGGCAACACAGTTTCAAGAGCAGGCCACCGAAAACAGTACACACCAGCATTGATTCGAGCATTCTGGCGTTGGTCTGGGGTGCAATCACGATGCTCAATAATTGTAGTGACTCGGTGCTGATCATCACAGAAAACTCGTCCATAGCCGGTTGGATCAGCCAGCACTGTAGATAGAAGAGTCGCGTCAACCTGAGCATGTTGGTGACGGTGGACAAGATCCTGAAGGGTTGTTGTTTGTAAAAGGGGAACATCCCCATTGATCACGAGGAGATCATCAGAGGATCCGTTCAAATAGGGCATCACTTGCTGAACAGCGTGACCTGTGCCCAGTTGCTCCGTTTGTTCTACAAATTCAACAGGATAGTTCTGCAGTACAGCCCTAATCTGATCCTGGGCATAGCCGACAATCACAAAGCAACGACGGGGGGCTAAAGCTAATGCGGTCTGGACGACGCGCTCGACCATAGCTAAAGATCCTAGTCGATGCAGTACTTTAGGGAGGGCCGACTTCATACGTGTTCCCTTGCCAGCCGCCAAGATGACGATACTAAGAGCTGGATCCCAAGATGCGATGGATGGAGATGCGATGGATGGAGATGCAATAGATGGGTCGACAGTCATGCGGATACCCCTTGAATGGTAACGATCGAATGGTAATAATTTAAAAAACAACTCCAGAGATCGCTGCACTTAACAGGATCCTGCAATAAGTTGAGCTGATTGTTGATGATTAGACTATCAGGATGGATTAAGGATAGGTAGGTTGTAGGATACGGATCCCAGTCGAGACAGTTGTGCACCGGGATAGTAGAAATCAAGGATCTGGGTGGCTGTATATCCGAGTTTGGCTAGGCCGTAGGATCCGTACTGACTCATGCCCACACCGTGACCGAAGCCTCCCCCTGTAAAGGTATATCCCCACAACACTTCATTTTGATAGATAGGCTCAATGTCAAACATGATGCTCAGTAGGGATCGGATGCCGAGGCGGATTTGATCCTTTTCTAGGATGATGGGATAAGGTCCTGAGTCAGTGGCTAGATCAATTTGGAGCTGTTGAACTCGCCCGCTGGGGGCACGGGATAGAACTTTGAGTCCAGCGATTTGGGTCCATTCGGGGAGAGGGATCCCGAGGTACTTCTCGTTATCGCGGAATAGTTGAGTGAGTTCATCGATACTTTTTGAGGTGTTCCAGCGGAAGAACTTAGAAATCCCCGCTTCGTTATAGCCTTCAGTTTGAGCGAGAAATTGGCGGAAAGCCTCGGGTTGGCTGAGATCTAGAGTGGTTGAAGACCCAGCAATATCAGTCATAGAGCGGAGGTAAGGGCGAGTTTCACCATCCCAAATATCTTCAAATGCCGCTGAAATGCCGCCATTGGTAGACGAATAAACAGCATCAATCAAGCCGCCATTGTAGGTGAGGACTTGGCCCGCTGTCCGTTGAATAGCTGCATCGGTGAGTGGGATAGTGCCCGTGAGACCGCGATAGACCTGACAGTGAGTGGTGGCACAAAGATGGTAGTTGTCAACTTCAAATCGGTGGGTATTGCGGAGGGCATAGGTTCGAGCCAGAATTGCTTGCGCTTCAATGGCATTAGGAGGGGCACCAGGACCGATCTCATGGGGAACAACACCGCGGAGGTAGGTTTCGATCGGCACTTGATTGACGACGGAGTAGGTGCCGTAGGCATTAGGTTGGAATTGAATGGGACCGGCATACGTGTACTGACCCACCTGCATATACCCGGCGTCAGAGGTGATGGTGAGAGTGTCTCGATGATAACGATAGTTCCCCACCACCCAGCTCAATTGGGGACGTTCAGTACGTTCTTCTTGAACAAAGCGGACCCTAGGATCCTCGGGAATCATGCTGAAGAGGACCTGCTGCTGCTCGGGGGTATAGGTCCAGGGATCGGCCCAGACTTGCCATTCGCCGGGTTGAGCAACACGGGTATCAATGCCTTGAGCTTCCCACTCTTGGGCATTAGCAAAAGCGGTTTCAAAACTCTTATGGCTGCCCAGAACTAGCCGTTGGTAAAGTTCGGGGGAGGTCAAGGCTTCGTTCACAATGGCTATCGTGACGCTGGAGGTTGTCAGAGGCTCCGTCTGACCAGCAAATGCCAAGTTGAGTTGAGTACCGGCTGGTGCTACGACATTCACTGAGTTGAGCTCTTCCCCAAACCGCTGTAGGATGCCGACATGCAAGATGGGGTTGGCTGGATCCGTGGATGGGAACTGGGATCCCGACTGAGTCGTTACTAGGGTCTGACTGGTGGCGATAGCTGGTAAGGCTGCCCCGATCAGGCCCGCTAAACACCAAAAACGCATAGCATTCTCCCGGATAACCTGATGATGATTCTACCCGGATTCCTCGACAGCCAGGGTCTTCTTTCAGGGTTTGTGCCTATTTTTGCCTGAAGGTGTATCACCAGGATCCGTCACGATGCATTCAGAGGGTCGTGTTAGAGAGAACAGACTTGATGATTCTGGTCGGCTTGATGAGGGGATCCCATGAGCTAACCCAATCCTACGATTACAGGTAATTGCTAAGCCTCTGTGCACACGATTTGCAAGGTTAATGGAGCAGACACCATAAATCTGAGACAGTAATAACGTAAGATTCTTGGCTACTGCTAGGTTGCCTTTCGGCAAAGCGCCACCCCAGGTTCAAGTTATTTTAGGCCACTATCGTGCTGTATTCTGCCGTGAAGCTGGATTTGCTCATGTGACAGACAGGTAGGTTTACTCTCAAAGAAGAGCGGTTATCCGCCTCATTCTCTGCCTAACTTAAGGGGCACCAGACCTAGGGCCGTGGTCTGAATATGCCAAGATAGGTCTATTGGAACGTAAACAAACGTAACAGAGTCTCATGAACGGCACCCTTCGAGTAGGGACCCTATTCGGCATCCCTTTCTACATTCACCCCTCGTGGTTTTTCGTCCTGGTATTGGCCACACTCAGTAATAGCAGTAGTCTGGGTTATCAATTTCGTGAATTAGGAGATACTCTGCCAATCCTGTTGGGCTTCATCACGGCACTACTCCTGTTTGGTTCTGTATTACTGCATGAATTAGGTCATAGCTTTGTTGCGATCCAGCGCGGGATCCCTGTAGACTCCATCACCCTATTTCTGTTTGGTGGTGTTGCTAGTCTCGAAAAAGAGGCGCAAACCCCAGGCGAAGCTTTTCAAGTTGCGATTGCTGGACCGTTGGTGAGCCTAGTGTTATTTGGGATCCTAACGACTGCTGGCGAGGTCGTAACGTTACCGGATCCGGCGGCATCAATACTGGAGACAGTCGCCACTATTAACTTGATTCTGGCGACGTTCAACTTGATCCCTGGATTACCCTTGGATGGCGGAAACATTTTGAAGGCTGCTGTCTGGAAGATGACGGCAAATCCGTTTAGAGGAACTGTGATTGCGGGTCGAGCAGGTCAAGTCTTTGGTTGGGTCGCAATTGTGGCTGGTGTGATTCCCATGTTAGTTCTGGGGACATTCAGTACGATTTGGACCGTTTTAATCGGTTGGTTTTTGGTTCGCAATGCTGGGTTGGCGGCCCGGGAAGCGCAACTGCAAAACCGACTCTCTCAACTCACTGCTGCGGATGCTGTCCTCCCCGATAGCCCAATTGTGAGGGATGACCTTACGCTGAGAGAATTTGTCAATCAGCACGTTATCGGTCAATCCGACTGGCGCCAGTTTTTCGTGGTTGATGAAGCCGGGAAGTGGGTCGGACTTTTGCTGGTTGATGACTTAAAGTTAATTGAGACAGATCAGTGGCCCCATGTCCTGGTTCAAGATTTGATGCGGGCCCATGATAGTACCGCTGTAGTAACCCCTGATGTGTCGCTCCTGGATGTTGTGAAGCGGTTGGAACAAGACAAGATCACAGAGTTGACGGTTGTCGATAGCAACAACACTCTCATGGGGTTACTGGAGAAAGCCTCGATTCGCCAAATCCTAGGTCAATCAGGTCAAACAAAAGCGGTATCAACCTAACCCCTTTCTCCACGGAGTCGATTTCAATCGCCTGATTAACTGGCCTTTTCTGAACTGGTCTCCTCCTCCATGGGCTGACAATCGGCAACCGCTCGCTCTACAGAGTCGTGTAAACTAAAGACCTTACCAAAATCGAGCAGATCAAAGGTCATCTTGGCCTGCTCCTGCATACTGCACAGTTTCAACCGTCGGTTAGCCCCAGCTCGGCGAGAAACAGACAGCAAGACTGCCACGCCAACACTATCAATGAAAGAGATAGCACCCATGTCCAACACAATGTGGGAAGGATGCTCCTTCAGGAGTTGATAGAGTTGCTGCCGAATCTCGTTACCATTCGTTGCTATCAAACGCCCCTCTGGTAATTTGATGATCGTGACAGTCTCATTCCACCGATTGGTTTCACTGGATACTTCCATGGTCACATCCGTAGTCATAGGTTGTAACGTCTCCCCTCATCCACAACGCTTTGCTGAACCTCGATCTTCAATCCTGTGGGCCTAGGGTGCTGTATCGTCTCAATCAGTCCAGCTAAGCAAGCTGCATCGAGACACAATGTAGTTATTACCTGCCCATCCTACCGTCTTGTCAGGGGGCATAACACCCATCTGCCTGTCTTGCCCCGTAGGATCCACAGATTAGCGATTGGGATCCGCTAGATTACGGAATTGAGTATACTGATTCTCAAACAACAATTTTACAGTGCCGGTCGGTCCATTGCGGTGCTTGGCAATGATAACTTCAGCAATACCCCGCTCAGTCGTATTAGGGTCGTAATATTCGGGTCGGTATAACATCATGACAAGGTCGGCATCCTGTTCAATGCTGTTATGCACAAGGATCCGATTCGCCACAAAGTTATGGTGACGAGGCATTTCAACGTCGTAGACTGTCGCACTGCCCTCCGGATCCTCGATAGAGGTAATCGGATCCCATAGCAACTCATCTTGAATCGTAATCCCAATATCTTCTTCCAGTTGGAGATCATCCAATGACTTCCAGCCTTGGCGCGTTAAAAAGGGATGGTTGCCTGTCGCCTGAATCTGACAATTGAGTCGTGTTGTCACCGTATACAGCGGTTTCACCCCGTTTTCGAACACTTTTACCGGTTGTTGCGGGACAAGGCGCCCACGAGCATTCATACTCAGGATCCGAGGTAACGCCTTACTGGGTCCCAAATTGTAGAGCTGCTCCAACGTCCAAGCCTTGCCTGTGTCGATGTCGGTCACCGTCGTCTCACCCGCGAGGCAGCCTGATTCTCGCAAGTCGGCTAACTGGGGTCGCTTGTCTGAGCGAGATTCTACCGCACGACTCAGCTGCGATAACACCACAACTGGCGCCATTAACTCTTTCGCTAAGCCTTTTAACCCCCGCGTAATACGGGACAGCTCTTGGACCCGATTGTCTGAGGTGGATCCTTGCATCAATTGCAAATAGTCGATCAGCACCATGCCCAGTGAACCTCCCATTTCAGCTTGTAGACGGCGGGACTTCGATCGAATTTCGGTGACAGTCGCGTTGGCGGTGTCATCGATATAAATGGGGGTTTGCGCTAGAAAGCCCAGAGCTTGCCCCAACCGCTGCCATTCGTTTTCATTAATCCGAGCCGACCGTAATCGACTGCTTTCAATTCGAGCTTCGCCAGCTAGCATTCGGTGGACGAGCTGTTCCCTCGACATTTCTAGACTAAACACAGCCACTGGTAGCTTGGAATAGACCGCTACGTTCCGGGCCATATTCAGCGAAAAACTGGTCTTTCCCATGGCAGGTCGGCCCGCCACAATCACGAGGTCCGAACGTTGTAACCCCTGTGTCTGGTTGTCGAGATCAATAAACTTGGTGGGGATACCGGGGAGCTCGGATCCGTTTTCAAATTTGTTCTCTAGGTCCGAAAAAATGTTGAGCAGGATCTCAGAGGCTGGTACAAGGGATCGCTGGACTCGTTCTTGTGTGATGTTGAAGACTTCCTGTTCGGCTCGGTCCATGACCTGGGCTAGCAGTTGGCTGGTGTCGTAGGCATACCGCGCGATACTGGTACTGGCCTGGATGAGCTGCCGCCGAATGTACTTGTCCTGAACGAGCTTGGCGTACTGGTCAATGTTAATACTACTGACCGTCTGTTCTACTAATCGCCGGATCGCAGCGGATCCTCCCACAGCGTCGAGGCGACCATTATCATCGAGCCAAGCACAGACTGTCATTAGATCTGTGGGCTTGCCCTGACTATGAAGTTGCAGAGCGCATCGATAGATTTCTTGATGAGCTGAGATGTAAAACGCTTCCGGTCGGAGGAACTCAGAAACCCGTGTGAAGGCGTCAGGATCCAGTAGCAGACCACCGATGATCTCCTCTTCAGCCTCCACATTTTGAGGGGGGAGACGGTCACCACCGGTTAAATCGTAATCGTTGACCACAAAATATCTCAGCTAAGGTATCCCAGCTCATGTATTCCGTCTCGCATTCCAAAGCTAACGAGGGTGTTTAGACTCACATGTTACTCAGAACGCTAGGCCAGCCTCCTATAACAGCTACTCAGGGTTAACTTGGATCTTGATTGTGACGGTCACTTCAGGATGGAGGCGAATCTGCACCGGATAAACCCCCAGAGTCTTGATCTCCTCCTCCAAGATCATGTTCCGGCGGTCAATATCCAGGCCACTGGTGGCTAACACCACTTCTGCGATATTCTCAGTGGTCACTGTTCCAAAGAGGGCATCGTTTTCACCGACTTTCTTCTCAACCACGAAGCGACCAATGGTTTCCAATGCCGTTTTGTAGGATTCCGCCTGCTGCTTCTCAGCGGCCTTACGAGCCAGTTCTTGAGCTTCTCGCATCTCCTTTTCCCGCAGGACGCCTGGAGTGACTCGAACCGCTAGTCGACGTGGAAATAGATAGTTTTGGGCATAGCCAGGTCTAACACTCACGATGTCGCCGACTTTACCCAGTGTCTCAATGTCTTCACGAAGGACGACTTGTACGTTTGACTTTTTCATGATCCCTTAGCTCAGTGTTAGCCCTACAGTAAGCTCGTACTAATGTTGCAGCCTTCTAGTATATGAGGATCCTCTCCACAATGCCAGTCTTGAGACTCAATTTGTTGAGCTAGTCCGATCCGTGGGCTTGTTAAGATCGCTAATAAGATATTCAAAAGATCTCCAAGGCGATAACCTGATTCTGGGTGAGGACTAGCATGAAAGGACTCTGGCTCGAAAACAATCAACTCCAGCTGCGCTCTGATATTCCTGATCCCACTCCCACAGAGGGCGAAGCGTTGGTTAAAGTCCTCCGGGCTGGCATCTGCAACACAGATTTGGAATTGATCCGGGGCTACTATCCCTATGCGGGGATCTTGGGGCATGAGTTTGTCGGTCAGGTGATTGAAGGTCCAGAGCCTCTCAAGGGTCAGCGAGTGGTCGGAGAAATTAATGCCAGTTGCGGATCCTGTCACTTTTGTCAGACGGGCCAGCCGACCCACTGCAGTTATCGAACCGTCCTAGGCATTATCAACCGTAACGGTGCGTTTGCCGATTACTTAACACTTCCTGCCCAGAATTTGCATCCAGTTCCGGAGCTGATTACGACGGACGACGCGACCTTTGTGGAACCCCTCGCTGCCGCGTTAGAAATTCAGGATCAGATCACTGTAGGATCCTCCCACCGTGTGGTGGTGATTGGGGACGGCAAACTAGGCCAGCTAATTGCTCAAACCTTAGCTCTGACGGGATGTGACTTGCTGGCAATTGGTCGTCATACGGATAAACTAGCGCTGCTGTCTGAGCGAGGGATCCGTACCGGTTTGGCCGATAGTGTTGAAGACCGGAGCTATGACATTGCTGTCGACTGTACTGGCCATCCAGATGGGTTTGCTCAGGCTCGTCAGGCTTTGCGTCCGCGTGGGATCCTGGTTATGAAAAGCACTTACGCTAGCCAATTGACGATTGATGCTTCAAGTCTAGTGGTGGATGAAATTACGTTGATCGGATCCCGATGTGGTCCGTTTGACAAGGCGTTGCAAGTGCTGGCGGCAGGTCAGGTTAATGTGACGCCTTTGATTCAAGCTCGGTATCCACTGACTGAGGGCTTAGCAGCATTTGAACGGGCTCAACAACGAGGTACTTTGAAAGTGTTGGTCGATATGGAAGCGCTGTAGATGGTCCTTTGGATGGTGAGACCTAGAGTTATGGTGCGGTTAGTTCTCTTGCAGTGAGACGAAGTCCCCTTGTCTAGCATTGTGGTGGCAGTCAATACAGCTCCCTGCCCCGATCGAATTAACGAATTCAACATCAGGGTGCATAGCTTTGAAGTATCGGGACTCATCTAATCGAAATGGAATTGTTTCGCCTTCGTAAGTAGAGCGAGAATTAGATTGCAGATAGCCCCATGCCAATTGAACCTGAGCTTCAGAGGGGATTTCAAGGGTGACACCGTAATGCTCCGGATCCAACAGGAGTCGTCGCCAGGTTTGGGAGGGAAAGACCGAGGCCGGTAACGCTAGGTGACAGGTGCCACATTGTTGAGCATAGGCGGCCTGCTGGAGTTGTTCTTGAGTCAAGGATCCTTGCGCGGTCACCCCCCAAGCCAACAGAAAAGATGTTGTCAGAATGCTTAACCAGATGCCTAGGCGGCGATATCGCTTCAACATAGACTTCAACGTCGTATCGTAATTGCCCTAGACTTCACTATAGACTGCTCGGGTGGATCCTGATGTTCCTGTCTTCTCGACGAATTGCTTTTCGGGATTCGAAAGTTTGGCTGCACAATGATTCCCCGCAGACGCATAGTGATTCCCCGCCGGTGCAGATCGATCTGCTGCCGCCGCACAATGATCGCCAGTCTCTGCAGAACAATCCCGACCCGGACACGAAAAAAGCGGCCACAAAGACCGCAGTGACTGAAATCAGGAGGTACCTCACTCCATCGTCAACACATGCACAGGATCCTGCAGCGGCAATTGTTACACTCGCGCACTCTCTTGGCTCCCGCTGATGAATGAGGACGGATCCTTACTTCTTGCCCAGATCCTTAGCCATGTTGCGGAACATATCTAGATCAGAGCCCCCCCGACGTCGTTCTGTTGCGGGTGTTGAGGGTGTGGCGTTAGAGGATGGTGCTGAGTCTGATGAGGGGTGAGCCGTTGTGGACTCCTTTGATTTAGGGGACAGGGTGTCAGGAGTTGCTTTTGCTTCCGAGGAGGAGACCTCTTGCACAAATTCGTACTTACCTCCCATGAAGGTCCGCTTTACCGTTCGAGCGGTTCTCATGTAGTCAGCGTCGCCATAGCTTTTCGCGTCATCCGGATCCAAGTAAAACGCCTGATTTCCCCGAGGGGGCTTTGGGGCTTTGGGGGCCTGAGGTTTAGAGTCTGCAGAGTCTTTGGGACCGAAGAGGCGACGGAGAAAACCAGCCATGATGAAGATGCTCCCAGTATCGTTGCATTTTTTAATATCCTAGAGTGAGATTGACCCAGAAGCACGAGGCCTATCCATAAGATTTAGACATCCCAGCTCTGGGTTAGCGGGTTTATTAATCAAACAAATTGGGCTTGATGTCCCTCCTGAAGCGGATTGTATTCGCACACAGACCCATGGCCAGGGGAGTTTTCGAGATGTCAGAATCTCAAGAAATGTAAATGAATTTTCCCGGATTCGCTCTGGGTTTCTCATAAACTGGGCTAGAATCTATCCCCTCACGACTCAGAGGAGTTTAGGTATGATTCTCAAGGATCCTGCTTCACTTTGACAGAATAAGAAGCGATCCCTGCCCCTAATTTGTTCTCCCGAGCTATGAGTGAAGAGCCATTACTGCCCCCCGATCAATCCAGAGATCCCTCGTCAACCAGTTCCGAGTCTGATACTTTATCGCAGTTGCAATCTGAAGTGGCTCGACTGGTGGATGACGATCCTTTGGCCTCAGATCCTTTGGCCTCAGATCCTTTGGTCTTAGATCCTCTGGCACCGGATCCTCTGGCCTCAGATCCTCTGGCCTCAACTCCTTTGGCCTCAACTCCTTTGGCACCAGATCCTTTGGCCTCAGCTCCATCCACCCAACCGGCTCAGAACTTGGCCATTGCAATGCCGGCTCAGAACTGGGATCCGTTTTTGGTGGCGGGGGTTGCAGGTATTTGGATTATTGCTTTGGTGATGCGACTGTGGCGGCTGGATCAGTTTCCCGCTCCAGTCTTTGACGAGGTCTATTTTCCGGTATTTGCTCGTAGCTATCTGGACAACACCGACTTTTACGACATCCACCCCCCTCTGGGTAAATACCTCATTTTGCTGGGGATGGGGTTCTTCGGCCGCGAAGAGTTGGGCTCTCGGATCATGACGGCGCTGTTTGGATCCTTAATCCCCGTGTTAGTTGCAGGTGTTGCCTATCAGGTTAGTCGCTGGCGGTTGTTTGCCTTAGTCGCCGGAGGGCTAATGCTCACCGATGGCCTGTTCCTAGTGGAATCTCGCTATGGCCTAATGAATGTCTTCCTCGTCGTGTTCGGGTTTGCGGCTCAGATTTATCTCTTGGAAGGCTTACAGTGCCGAGGGATCCGTCGTGCCCTCATGTTGACGTTATCCGGGGTCATGCTAGGGGCTGCCGTTTCAGTGAAATGGAATGGACTCTGGTTTGCGTTTATGTTTGCTGGGCTCGGTTTGATCATCTGGATGATGGCGGGGTACTACAAACTGTTCTGGCTGGTGGCAGCTTTAATGGGATTAGTGACCCTGGGCGGCTGGCTGACAGATCCGAATATAGGGGATCCTACTGGGGTCGCCGCTATCTTGGCTGTGGGCGTAAAGCCCGCTTGGGTTGTGTTGATTCTGATCATGGTGACATTGGGGGCTTTAGCGTGGCGATTCCCCCAAGTCTGGGCTCAGAACTTACCGCGCATGGGGGTGTTAGGTGAAATTCGACACTTGAAATGGTGGCATTATCTCATCTGCTACATTGCCGTGATGGCGGGTGTTTATTTCGTGCAATGGATCCCGCATATCCTCCAAAACCCACAGCCCAGCCCTCCGTTACAACTGGAGTACCGCTCGTGGTGGGGATCCTTGGTTAAAGTAACTGAGGCTGTTATCGAAATTAATCGGTCGATCCTGGGTGGTCATACCGGCACT
>CAYUEE010000063.1:0-25713 GCA_964443615.1 uncultured bacterium
GGGGACGGATTGTGACTCGCGTTAAGGGCGCTGGAACAAGGCTCAGCTAACTTGCCGTAAAAAAATGATCAGGCTGTGACAAGGGTCAGGAGTCATGCTCTAATAACAGCTGTCTGTATTGAGGTGGATTGGTATGACAGATGTGGTGGATCAATTGACAGAGCTGGCCATCACCTTTGGGGTCAAGTTACTCACGGCCCTGCTCATCCTGTTTGTTGGTCTGTGGTTAGCACAACGTCTGCGCGGCATTGTCATCACTGTGATGACCCAACGTAAACTCGATATGACCTTGGTCACCTTCACGGCTAACTTGGTCTATGCGGGCGCTGTTGCTTTTGTGATTTTGGCAGCGTTGGCGCAGTTAGGAGTTCAGACCGCCTCCTTCATTGCGGTAATTGGTGCCGCTGGACTAGCGGTTGGACTGGCGTTACAAGGATCCTTGTCGAACTTTGCGGCTGGCGTGCTGTTGATTTTATTTCGGCCTTTTCGCGTCAATGATTACATTGAAGGCGGCGGGACAGCGGGAACTGTTCAAGAGATTCAAATTTTTACAACGACGCTAATTTCCCCGGATAACCGTGTCATCATTGTGCCGAACTCCAGCCTTCTCAATGGCAACATCATCAACTACTCCACGAAATCTACCCGCCGGATCGATTTTGTCTTCGGGGTTAGTTACAACGACAATCTTGACCATGTCAAAGGGGTGATCTTGGAGCTACTAGCCCAAGATACTCGCATCTTAAAGGATCCTGGACCCACGGTGGGGGTGTTGGAACTAGCCGATAGCAGCGTCAACCTTGCCGTTCGTCCTTGGGTCATGTCGGCTGATTACTGGCCAGTTTACTTCGACTTGACTGAAGCCATTAAAAAGCGGTTTGATGCCGAAGGCATTTCCATCCCATTCCCCCAACAAGATGTCAACTTGTATTCTCAATCAGTAGCCGATTCCCCCAAGCAAGACATCTAGGTCATTGAGATCCTTGGTCCCTAGACCGGATCCGTTGCTATGAGGGGACTTGACTTGTGACCGATCACTGTTGTTCAGATGCCTTCGAGGATAACGTTGAGGTGACGCGCAATTTCAGCCCCTTGATTCTCAATCTTGATCAAACTCGGAGGCTGACCTACTGAGGTCAGAGGAATGGGTCCTTTACCTTTAACGCGGAGATAGAGGGCTCTTTTCGGATTCAATCCTTCCTTCAAATCTGCCTGGACACTTTGAACATCCGCAAAATCGTACTCTAGCTGGACCTCTCGATTCTGACCCGGAAACCCCTGCCGATAGATGGTTACCTTGCGGGTATCTCGGTCAAACATGTTGTAGCCGCCCCCAAGATTCCAGGCAATGCTAAGCCATTGATAGGTCCCAGCTAAGGAGCCTAACAGGCCATAGAACAACATCGCCACCCCTTGTGGAATAAACACGAGCTCGCTCGCTATTGAAAATGGTAGTAGAGACTGATGAAAGTAGCTGGAGAGGCCTGCCAACGTAAAACCAATGCCCCCACCGGTTAAGGCCACAGCCCAGAAATAGACGCTCGGACGACGGGATCCTTGTACCGTGTAGACCAATCGCTCGGCGGTCGGTGCTGGCGGAGTTGAGTCAGTCATAGTCGAAGTTAGGTGTAAACGTGATCGAGAGTATTCGCCCTCATTTTAGGATATGGCTAGAACTCATTCACCATTAAGTACAATTAGTGGGCTTGAGATGCAAGTTGTTACCTGCTTGTGCTGCTTATGTTACTGGAATTAACCCCTGAAGAGGCGGATGCTGTCGTCCCTATTGTCCCCACCTGGATCCAGGTGAAGCGGTACTGGAGTGATGCTCTGCAAAGTACAGGACGAATTATCACTGCCCTATTCGTTGGAGTGGGCTTACTGGCCCTGTCACGGTTGGTGGTGGATGAAACCTTCCTTAGCTTCCTCTTCTTCTTCGGTGGATTTCTGGGAGCCTTCCCCTATCCCTTCATCTGGGGGCCATTGTGGACCTCCTCTCAACGCAATCTCTCCTTTCGGGAAATTCCTTATGCGGGTCTCTTTTTTGGTAAGGTGTTGCGGACCCGTCGGGTCACTGTGCTGGTGGAAGAACGCGAACGAGTGGATGAGAACGGGGATCTCTACATCGAGGAATTTCGAGAACGCCAATTTGAGATGGAAGTAGGAGATGAAACAGGCGTCACCTATCGACTTCGAGCGAAGGATGATGCGCGTTATCTCTCCATCGTGCGCCAGCAGTCTGTCATTGGCATGGTCAAAGCCTACTCCCGCGATCTACAACGCCGCCCGATCATCACTGAAGTCTATGTGGTGAAATTAGCAGAATGGGTGGGAGATGTCTCCTATCTAAAGCGTGCTGAATTCTTAGACTTGGCTAACGCCCTATTGAACGAAGAGTAAAGCTAGGATCCGTCCTGCCAACGCCAACCTCAGAGGGGATGGTCTTAAAACGGTGACTCATGGCGAGAGCGAGTGGGCTGCTGCTTGAGAAATCCTAAAAACTCTCGCAATTCACCAGGGGACAGCTGGTGACGGGACTTCTTATTGAATCGGGATTTCAAAAATTCACGCCCCTCTTGAGCACTCCACCCAATGCGCTGCAGTTCCACATCCGATTGCGCAATGATGTCCGAGAGATCATCTGTATCCACTCCAGTGTCGGAGGATCCTGTCATCTCTGAGTAGGTTGCACTACCCGACGGATCCGGTGCAGGTGCAGGCCGATGCTCAGGGAGAGACCAGGATCCGTCTTGATGACCGTTCCCAGGCGCAGGCCGAGCTGGGGAAGGGTACACAGGAGCATTACTCATGGGAGCATTACTCATGGGAGCACTACTCATAGGAGTGGGGGCCTGACTAGCAAATGCTTTGAGATTAGCTTTAGTAAATCCAGCATGGTCGAGGGCCCGTTGGAGAGCCGCATCTTCGGCCTCTTCGATGGTGGTGGATCCGGCCAGCCCTGTGCCGAGCACTGTATTGTTGACAATCACTTGAGCCTTGACAATGAAGATCCCCTCTTCCACCTGCAGTAAGTCGGTAATGATGCTGCCCATGGGATGACGTTCGTGAAAGTGACTTAGCATAGCTCAGGGTGACAGAGGTGGCAGGCCAGGTGCTGGATTCAGCACACTCTCGACTAGTCCTATTGTGTCGTGCTCACTCTAGAAGAGCAACGTTGCTGTCAGGATCCACTGGGCCTCCTGTCGCATCTCTCACAGAATCGCTTGGGCATCAGCTGAGACTATCAGGACCCTGGACGCCCTACAGTTACAGAAGAGTGGGCCAGACATCGGCTAGAGCAGGTCCCGATACGATGAAAAAGGGATTAAGTAAGTCTTCTTTGTTATAGTGCAACGGATCCTTGTTGAAATTTGTTAATGATCCGCCAGCCTGTTCGACGACACATTGGGCGGCGGCTGTATCCCATTCCATTGTGGGACCGAAGCGGGGATAGAGATGAGCTGAGCCATCCGCAACCAGACAGATTTTGAGGGAGCTGCCAATCGAGAGGGCTTCAAGTTCGCCATACTGGTCCTTGAGCTTAGCAATGAAGGTTTCCGTCTCAGCCCCTGAATGGGAGCGGCTGGCCACAATCTTAAGGGGAGCCTCGCGATCGGAACGAGCTTGGATTGAGACCGGTGCGTTATCTCCTTATTGCTTAAAGGATCCTGCTCCAACTATCCCCAAGTAAGCCACCTGCAGAGCTGGCGCATACACAACCCCTAATTCGGGAGTTCCCTGATTTACTAATGCGATGTTGACCGTGAACTGACCATTGCGCTTGAGAAACTCCTTCGTCCCATCTAATGGATCCACGAGCCAAAACCGAGTCCAAGGTTGCCGCTGGGCATAGGGGATAGACTTCGATTCTTCTGACAGCACAGGAATAGACGGATCCAAGGCCCGTAACTGATCAACGATGTGACGATTCGCCGCCAGATCAGCCTCTGTTAAGGGGGAGGCATCTTCTTTAAAGGTTGTGTCCACCTGAGCCTGCTCATAGATTGCCATAATGATGGTCCCCGCTTGCTGAGCAATCGAGATAACTTGGGGGAGTAGGGTTTGCAGTGAGTCAGGCATGGAGGTGTCCTACGGATGTCCTGTAGAGAGTATGGGGGTATCCTACTGCGGCAGGGATCCTTAGCACCAGCTTGAGGTCATCGGGATCTGTGGGGTATTGCGCCGCTCTCGATCTTGACTTATCCTGTTCCACACTACAGGTCAATTAGCAGAACTTAGAGTGAACCTGTGCACCTGCTGCACGTAGAGTTTGAATCATTGCCGTTGTCAACCCGATCCCTTGGCCGAGGTCACAGTCTTGAACTTGAGCCTGGTCCCAAGAGGTCTCATGCAACGTTGCTCCCTCGAAGCAGACCTGACGAAGATTGGCGCGAGTCAGTTTGGCCAGGAGTAGATCAGCCTTGCGAAGCGAAGACCCTTGGAGATTAGCCTCTGTCAAATCAGCTCGAATTAAATTCACACCGTCTAGATTCACTCCCGGTAGTTCAACCCCTTGAAGAAGCGGAAATTTGACTCTTGCCGGATCCTGAAGGAACCGCATGACACAGGTACAATTGACTTCAGTCAGGGGCATAACAGTCAGGATGGGAGCGTACCGAGCTAGCCCCAAAGTTTGAAGGTGATGAAGACGGGCTTGTGGATCCTGTTGGAGAAAGGCATACCCTTGCGTTCGACTATAAGCCATAACCGGCACCATAAATCATTGATTTTGATTAAGTCACACTATGCACCAGGTTAGCTCTGGCTCCCCAGCCTCGCTCATGAAAACTGCTCATACCCCATATTGAAGGATCCTGTGGTACCCACTGATTTGGTTGCTTACGATGGAGATATAGAACGGTTAGACCCCAGCGATTACTTCAATTGAAGTCAGTTTTGAGCTCTCCTATCCTTCAGACTGACCTCATTCGCGATCGGCTGAGTGCCCCTCTGACCCATTCTGACTGAAACAGCGCTCGATGGAGGTAATGCCATGCAAGTCAGACTAGAAGCATCCCACTATGTCACACTCAAGGATACTCTCACCCCCTCTCTGGGGCAACGGATTCAAACGTGGTTCCAGAATATCCGCCGGTCTCTGCAGGTCTACTTTAAATCGATCCCTCATCCCTACGAAATCCGCGTTTGGCAAACTCAGGATCCGTCTGGTGGAGTCTCCTGGCACATCTACGATCCTGTAACCCAACAGTCCTTCACGAGTAGCTGTGAACAGGAGATCCTAGTGTGGTTGGATACTCGGTACTACAGCCGCTAGGCCTGTGATTTCAGGTTCATGATTTTAGGAGTTTAAGGATCCGGGCTATTCTATTCAACTTCGTTTGGATCGGGGCCAGGATCCTAGTCATTAATCCTAGTCATTGTCATACACCGTATCGTAAGGAGCCTCCGAGCTGAATAAACCGAATATTGGACCGAGGATAGCCCCGACAACGAAGCCACCTGCATGGGCCCAGTAGGCAATTCCACCATTCTCCATGCCGACAGTAGTGGGCACACCGACACTAGCGATACCATAGAACGCCTGTTGCACAAACCAGAATCCTAGGAATACCCAGGCCGGAACTTCGTAGGTGAAAAAGAAAAATCCCAATGGAATTAGTGTAGTAACTTGGGCCTTGGGAAATCTCAAAATGTAGGCCCCCAACACCCCAGCAATGGCACCACTAGCCCCCAACGATGGAATGGCAGAATTAGGATCGAAATACCACTGAGCCATACTTGCCAAAGCACCGCTGACTAGATAGAACACTAGAAACTTCAAGCGGCCTACTCGGTCTTCAACATTATTGCCAAACACCCACAAAAACAGCATATTCCCGCCCAAATGGACAAACCCACCGTGCAGAAATTGGGACGACACCAACGTGAACCACTCTGGCCGAGAGTCAGGCAGCAACTGACCTTGAAAACTGGCAGTCAGATCCTGGGGAACAACGGCCCAAGTGTCGAAAAAACGCTCTAATTGTCCTTGCGAGGCGAGGTAAAGCTCGTAGATAAAGACAACAATGTTGAGTACGATCAGGATGTAAGTGACATAAGGTGTTGTCTGAGTTGGGTTTTTATCGCTTAAGGGAACCACAGGCGTTAGAGGAGTAATCAACACTCTCTAGCTTAAACGACGTGACTATTCAGGAACGACTTGACTATTCAGGATCACAGTGGCTCTGCTCATTCACCTCGCTCATCTACTGGGAAAGGCAAGGATCCTACACCCTGGCAATGTCCCGATTGGGACACCGAATGCGTTACATCTATCAGGACTCCGGATCCATATCTTCTGACTGCACGATAGTTGAGGCTTCTCCGGTAAGTTGGTGACTGCGTTGGCGGCGTTGGCGGCGGGAGGTTTGGCGAAAACGACTGTCTAGGCGGGGCACGGCGGTGGTGGGCTGAGCTTGCTGTTTAGCAGTGGATTGATACTTGAGGGTGTCATCCGGTTGACTAGAGGCTCGATCTCCGGCTTCGCGGTGAAGGACCTCCTCTAAAAACTTCAAATAGTGCTCGTGCCGTTCCCAGTCACATTCTCGAATTTGACAGCCTGGCTCCTGCTGATGCAAGCAATCCCGAAATTGACAGGATCCTACCCACCGTTTCACTTCAGGAAAGCACTGAATTAAGGTATCTGACGCACAGTTGCTCAAGTCCGCTTGGTTAAACCCTGGAGAGTCTGCAATCCAGCCGGTCGAATGCAATCCTTGGTCTCCATCATCCAAGGGAAAAAGTTCAACGTGTCGAGTGGTATGTTGACCGTGGCGCAGTCGTCCTGATACCGCTTGAGTCGATAGGTGCAATTCTGGAATTAGCCAGTTTAGTAAGCTCGACTTGCCTACGCCTGACAATCCCGTCACCACCGACAGTTTGTGTCGACAGATTTCTTTGATCGAGTCCAGACGGATCCGTTCTTTCACACTAATGATGAGCGGCTCGTAGCCCCACAGTCGGAGTTGAGCTTGAATATGATCCTGCTCGGCTTGACTGACTAAATCACATTTGTTCAAACAGATCCGAACTGTCAGCTGACTAGCTTCAGCTTGCACCAGAAATCGACTCAGTTGCCAAGGATCCAATGGCGGTTCAGCCAGGGCAAAAACGACTAGAGCCTGGTCAATATTGGCAATGGGAGGGCGGGGAAGAAATTTATGACGCTCCTGAACAGTTTCAATCACACCTCGTTCAGGGATAGCGGTATCTGTGATTGGTGTATCTGGCTTGAGGCCAACCCGATCCCCAACAACAACCTGCTGGCCTAATTTCTTCAGGCGGGCCCGACGGGTACATAGCAGCTCGATCACCCGACTAGGATCCTGAGGATGTGGCAGTTGAACGCGGTAGTAGTTGGCTTGGACAGCACGAACCACACCCATTAGAGTGTCTGAATCAGTCGGGGAGATGTGGATGTCAGGATTAATTAGCAAGGGATCCTATATCCTTTGAGTCTTACCAAACGAGCACCACCAAAACGAGCACCACCAAATTGTAACCAATGGGTCCCTCACTCACCCCGCTCAACGACTAAGACATAGTACCCTTCGGCCTGAGGCTCCAGTTGACAGATGGTATGTCCAGCCACTGTCAAGCTATTGGGCACTTGTTCAACCGGCTCACCCGCATCAATCCATACCTCTAGGCGACTGCCAGGATCCAAGCGCTCCAGCCGTAACTTAGTCCGAACATAGTTTAGTGGGCAGGGGATCCCGCGTAGGTCCATGTCTGGCATACCAGTTCCTCAAGACAGTTCCTTAACACATGGTAGGACAAGCACTGAGTCGAAACCTTAGGCTGCATAAGCAAATCACCGTGAATGAACGGACGGGTTCAGACGATTTTCCTGGCCCAGAGGGTATCGATTCTGCACACCTGAGGTCATGGATCCTATCGAGAGGGTGAACTGAGTTTCTCTGAGATATCTGTAGCTTTCATCACACTCCGTTTAGGTTAACTCTGGTCTAGTGGAGAATACTTGGGCGTGTAGGCAATCGTGATAAGGTCCCGTTATGGTCAACTCTGCTTCCCACTCAACGATGCATCCGGATCTAGAGGCCCAGCCCCCGAGAGAACAAACGGTTCTAGAGTTTTGTTCAGTGGGTCTGAGCTATCAAAATGAGGGAGGCATAGTTCGAATTATTGAAGAGGTCTCCTTTGAGTTGGAACGAGCTGAGTTTGTTTCCATCGTAGGTCCCAGTGGCTGTGGCAAAACGTCTCTTCTACGCATGGTCTCAGGTTTAAATCCGGTTCAAGAGGGCCAAGTGCTTTTCCGGTCTACTCCCATCACGGGTCCGTTGAAAAGTGTCGGCATTGCCTTTCAAAATCCTGTCTTGCTTCCTTGGCGCAACACCCTTAACAACGTGCTACTGCCCTTGGAGGTTGTGGATCCATACAAACGTAACTTTAAGACTAACCGGGCTGAATATGAATCTAGTGCACTCCAGCTATTAAACACTGTAGGGTTGGAGGGGTTTCACAAACGTTATCCCTGGCAGCTATCAGGCGGTATGCGTCAGCGAGCTTCCCTGTGTCGGGCGTTGATCCATGCCCCCGAAGTTCTGTTGCTAGACGAACCCTTCGCAGCTCTAGATGCCTTTACTCGTGAAGATATGTGGGAGATGTTGCAGCGCCTGTGGATCCAAACGGAATGCACTACCTTGCTTATCACCCATGATCTGCGTGAAGCCGTGTTCCTATCCGATACTATCTACGTTTTAGGTCCGCGACCCAGCTCCATTGTTTTCAAACTTTCAGTCGATCTGCCGCGTCCTCGAACGTTAGAGATCTGCTACACTGACGAGTTCCATCACCTTGTGACTGAAGTCCGCAAGCATATTCAACGCAGTTACTGACCTTGATAGCGAGGAGGACGACGGATCCTTATGTCTACCTTTCAGAAGTTCATCAATAGCTCCAAAGCCAGTGTGATCCTGCCAGTCGTAGCCACCATGCTGCTGATGCTGGGCTGGGAACTCAGTGTCCACCTCTTCGATATCCCCGAATTTGTCCTGCCAGCACCCAGTTCTATTGCGATGGCCATTGGTCCCTGGGGTGATGCCGTTCTCAAGCATTCTCTGCAGACACTAACCAATACCGTCATTGGGTTTGTGGTTGCGGTTGTCACCGGCATGGGCCTGGGATTCCTCATCGGTTATTCTCGACTAGCCTACGCTATTCTGTATCCCCTCTTAGTTGGATTTAATACGATCCCCAAGGTGGCTCTAGTTCCCCTGCTGGCGCTCTGGTTTGGAGTGGGATCCACGCCGGCCATTATCACTGCCTTCCTCCTGGCCTTTTTTCCTATTGCCGTGAATGTTGCTGTTGGCCTCGACACAGTTGAACCCGAGATTGAAGATGTGTTGAAAGCGCTTGGGGCCTCGCAATGGGAAATGTTTATGAAAGTGGGCCTTCCGCATAGCTCTCCTTATCTCTTCGCATCTCTGAAAATAGCGGTGTCTGCCGCCTTCATCGGATCCGTTATTTCAGAAACAGTAGCCTCAAATGGTGGTGTTGGCTATTTGATCTTATCCGCTAGTTCTTCTTTCGATGTGCCTCTAGCGTTCCTCGGTCTCCTCGTTCTATCCCTGATGGGGATTATTCTATACAGCTTCTTTGCTGCCCTGGAACACTATATTATCCATTGGTCTCGCTAGTTATAGTTCTGGGATCACATTAGTCAATTCAAGCTTATTGATTAATTCAAAGTTATGCTAGGATAAGCTGCTTATTCCAGTGAGTACGCTATGAAATTCGGTATGAAATTCGGTATGAAATTCGGTTACACAATTGTGTACGTTGATGATGTAACAACATCAATCGAGTTTTTTGAAAAAGCATTTGGTTTTAGGCGCAAGTTCATTTACGAACCAGATTATGGCGAACTCGAAACGGGTGATACGGTACTTGCCTTTGCTAATCATCAGCTTGGTGCATCGAATCTCCCCGATGGATATATTGCCGCCGACCAATCCTCACAGCCTCTTGGGATTGAAATCGCTTTTGTTACAGAGTCTGTAGCAGAGGCGCATCAGTCTGCAGTAGCTGCTGGAGCAACCGCCCTGAGGGATCCTATGGTCAAACCTTGGGGACAAACGGTTTCTTACGTTCGCTGTCCTGACGGGATTTTAGTCGAGTTATGCTCGCCCATCAGAAACTAGAGGGATTAGCTACTGCTTCTCTTGATTGACCTCTTGGTCGATTAACATCAATTCCCTTCTAGCTTCTCTCGGCCAGCTCACCTGATTGGGAACCTAATCGAGCCACGATTGTGAATCTGAAATTAACAGAAAATTAGATTGTCCGATACAGCTTACCAACTGGGATCCGGGACAGAATTTCTATGTCAGAATAAAAAGTACGGTAACTCCATCGGGATTAGAGGGATTCATGGCTATACAGTTTTCCGAGCATCATCTCAGCGCTATCCGAGCGCATGGTGAGTCAGCCTTTCCCCACGAGTGCTGTGGGCTCTTGATTGGTGAGATGCGGGGTGATCACAAAATCATTCACGAGCTGTGGCAGGTGGAGAACACTTGGGATAGCACGGAGGACAACCCTCTTGCCGACGGACATTCCAGCCAGCGGCGGTTCTTAATTGATCCTGTAGATTTCAAAAAGGGTCATGACTATGCTCATCACAAAGGGTTGGGGGTTGTAGGGACTTATCACTCCCATCCCAATCACCCCGCTCGGCCCTCGGAATTTGACCGTGACAACGCATTTCCTTGGGGCTTCTCTTGTGTCATCGTGAGTGTGCAGGACGGTCAGGCGGCCGATCTCTACAGTTGGATCCTTGATGAGCAGGATCAACCCCAGCAAGAGTCTATCGAGTCAATTCAATCCGACTTAGCGGTGGTTTGATCAAGCAGTGGTGGTATTCGAATCAGGAACACTGTATCACTCTGAGTTCGGACTGTTGAGTTTGGATAGTCTTGTCAGGATCGTCAAAATTTGCCAGTGTAGTTGATTAATTCACCCTAAACCTTATGCCTACAACTGTTTTGATACCGACCCCCCTACGTCCCTACACTAAAGACCAAGAGAGTGTAGAAATTGAAGGGGCTAGCATCGGCGAAGTGATGTCTAACTTAGTAGAGACCTATGCTGATTTGAAGCGGCATCTCTACACTGAGTCGGGCCAAATTCGTAATTTCGTTAACGTTTACTTAGGTGATGAGGACATTCGGCACCTTGAACAGGGCCCAGATACTCCTATCCCTGGAAACGCCACCATCAGCATTGTTCCATCCATCGCGGGAGGGTCATCTCACTAATGCTTAATCCTGATACCAGTTCCATCACCCTCTCGCGGGATGAGATGGAGCGCTTCTCTCGCCATTTAATCTTACCCGAGGTCGGCCTGGAGGGTCAGAAACGCCTCAAAGCAGGTAGTGTTCTATGTATTGGCACCGGCGGGCTGGGATCTCCACTACTGCTCTACCTTGCTGCTGCTGGTGTAGGCCGTATTGGGATTGTTGACTTTGATGTGGTCGATGTTTCCAACTTGCAGCGTCAGGTGATTCACAGCACCTCTTGGGTGAACAAACCTAAGATTGAGTCTGCGAAAAACCGGATCCACGAAATTAACCCTCACTGCCAAGTTGATTTATACAACACCCGTCTACAGGCCAGCAATGCTCTGGAAATGTTCGCAGATTACGACATTGTTGTAGATGGAACAGATAACTTCCCTACGCGCTACCTGGTCAATGATGCATGTGTGATTACAGGTAAGCCCAATGTCTACGGATCCATTTTCCGCTTTGAAGGGCAAGCCACAGTCTTCAACTACGAGGATGGCCCCAACTATCGTGACCTCTACCCCGAACCACCCCCACCAGGCTTAGTGCCCTCATGTGCAGAAGGTGGCGTTTTGGGGATCCTGCCCGGTATCATCGGCGTGATCCAAGCCACTGAAACGATCAAGATCCTGCTGGGTGTGGGCACTACTCTCAGCGGTCGTCTAATGCTCTACGACTCCTTGAAAATGAGTTTCCGGGAATTGAAGCTGCGTAAGAATCCCCATACGCCGCCGATCACCGAGCTGATTGACTACGAAATGTTCTGTGGTATCCCTCAGGCCCAAGCTGCTGAAGCTAATGGTAGCGCGGATGTCTCAGAGATTACCGTTCAAGACCTCAAGTCTCGGATGGATGCGGGCAAGGATTTCGTCTTGATCGATGTCCGCAATCCCAATGAGTACGATATTGCGCAGATTCCTGGATCCAAACTGATTCCACTACCCGACATTGAGAATGGGGACGGTGTCAGCCGTGTGAAGGAGCTAGTCAACGGATCCGAACTCATTGTTCACTGCAAGAGTGGTATGCGGTCTGCTAAGGCATTAGGGATCCTGAAGAACTCCGGCATTGAAGGTCTTAACTTGAAAGGTGGGATCCTGGCTTGGGGTGATGCTTACGATCCGTCCATTCCTAAGTACTAATCACCAGTACTAATCGTTTAGTTAAAGACACTTAAGATTGATGGGGCTCAGCTAGATCCAGACCATGGATCAGTTGGGCCTTTTACTTTAATCATTATCTCGACCCATGTGATCCAAAAGTTGGCGAATGATATCAACATCCGGTGAGTGGTGCTGTGAGGGTGGGAGCTCAGAGAGATAGGCTTCTAAATCATGGCGTGACTCCACCCAACGCCCCATCTGGTAGTATAGGATCCCTCGATCGCGTCGTTCATAAATCGCCTCCGGATCGAGGAGCAGGATCCGTTCAATCACCGCCAAACTACGCTCCATATCGGCTCGGTTCAAATAGATATGCTTCAAGTTGGTTAGCAATCGGAACAGGAAACGGCGAGGAGGAATCGGGTCTAAAAAATGGGGCTGTAAGGTAACATGATGGCCGTAGATGTGAGAGAGGCGCTCCTGACAATCTTCAGGGAATAGGATCTCACCGCGATGGAACGTATCCACAAAAATTCCAGCGTCTTCAAAGTCTGGTCTGATTAAGAAATGACCAGGCATACCAATCCCTACCATAGGGAAGTCAATACGGCGGGCAATTTCAAGGTAAATCAGTGATAGGCTAATCGGAATCCCAGTCCGACGATCAACAACATCATTGAGAAAGCTATTACGCGGGTCATAGTAATGATCGATATTGCCCTGATATCCTAAGTCTTCAAATAGGTACTGGTTCAGTGTATTGATAATCCGCATGGGATAGGGATCCGGCGGTAACCGTTCTGCGACCTCAGCAGCCATCGTGTCCAGTGCTGCTAGATATTCCTCAGGATCGAGATCCGGATACTCCTCTTGGGCAACATGCAACGCCGCCTTAGCCAGGTTGATGGTCGGATCCGGTTGTTGGATCTCCTGATAAAACAGTTGTCGTGCAATCGGGAAGTCCATAACACCTTTGGTTAACCGGGCTGGGTTGAGGTGGTGAGCTGCTGAAGCACAACGGGCTCCTGTTCGGGAGAGACCCTGCTACGCCAGGCTGTGATACCACCAGCAAGGCTGAGGGTGGGGATGCCATCGGCAGCTAGGACGCGCTGAGCTCTAGCAGACCGGATGCCTCGTGTGCAGTATAGAACAACGATCGGATTCGTGTGTAAAGTCTGTTGATGCGCTTGGATCACCTGTTGGATCATCTCAGTGGCTTGATCAGCTTCGATCGCAGTGACCGGTATCAAAGGACTATCGCCGATGTGATCCCGTTGGTATTCCGGCAACGTGCGCACATCGATGAAGAGGACAGGGTTAATCTCGCCCTTAACCAATTCATTAACTGTGATCTCCTCAACAGTTTGATCAGCCTCGAACAAGGCCACAGGATCCGCTGACGAGAACGATTGCCATGTTGTGATGCCTGTGATCGCAAGCACAGCTAGAGCGATAGTGATGATGAAGCGGCGAGAATTCATAGAGGAGCAGAGAGGTAGAGAGTAACTGCCTGTGACAGTGGACACAGCTCGGGATCCCCAGGATCCTAAAATCCCAGAGCTCGTACTGAGTGATGTAACACTGCGTAACAGACTAATTTGACGATATCGACCTAAGACTGACTTTTGCAACAGTCACAAGCGGAGAATGGCCTGAAAAACGTGAGACTCACTACCATTTGAACGCGATTGAACTGCTTGAAACAGCAACCCTGAGGGTGCTCTCATACGGTTTACGCGTTTTCCCGCAGAAAATTGGCGAAAGTGCCGGACAAATGTGTTCCGGTTAACCTTGAGTTAAGAAATCATCCGCCTATGATTAAGCCATCGAGAGATTTCAAGATAACCTTGTTCTCCGGCTCTTAACCTAGACTTTACCTCAGTGCCAGCAGAGTTTGAGCCTCGGCCTTCGGGATCCGGTGGACAGAGTTGTTTTGCTTACAGTGCCTGATTACTATCAACCCTAGTGGGAACCATTATGAAAGCCATCCAAACCCTTAAGTCTGTCGGATCTATTGTATTAGTTTCTGTATTAGCTGCGTGTGGTAGCAACAGTACTCCAGTGACCGTTGCCCCTGAGACAGAAGTCAACGCATCAGTAGTAAAAGAAGATGTCGTTATCGATGAGTTTAATCCCCATACATTTAATGATGCGCCGGTGGCCTTAACTGCAGGTGGTCCCAACCTCCGGATTATGGCAGCGAATATTACTAGTGGTAACAATCAGTCTTACGATCCTGGGCATGGAACTCGGATTTTCCAGGCAATGGATCCGGATATCGTTCTGATTCAAGAGTTTAACTACGGTAATAATTCTGCGTCTGCTATCAGTAACTACGTCAGTTCTACCTTTGGGTCCGAGTTTGACTATTACCGGGAAGACGGTGCTCAAATCCCCAACGGTGTCATCAGCCGCTACCCCATTATTGCTGCCGGTGAGTGGAACGATAGCAATGTCTCTAACCGCGATTATGCTTGGGCACGCATTGATATTCCTGGGGAGAAGGATCTATGGGCCGTTAGCGTTCACTTTTTAACCCGGAGCTCCAGTGTGCGAAACGCTGAGGCCCAAGAAGTTGTCAACTACGTGATGAACCAAATTCCTAACGGTGATTTGTTGACGATTGGGGGTGACTTCAATACTTCAAGCCGGGGTGAGTCGGCACTAGGTACGCTCTCAGCTGTTGTGAATACCAGTGGTCCTTATCCTGTTGATCGAAACGGCGTAGGTGGCACTAATGCTAGCCGTGCAAAGCCTTATGACTGGGTTTTAGCTGATGCCGATTTAGAAGCTTATGAAGTTCCTGTTGTTGTAAACGGCCAGACATTCAATGATGGTCTTGTCTTTGATAGCCGCATATTCTCCCCGCTACCCAGCCCTGTTCTTTCTGGTGACAGTGGTTCAACTAACATGCAGCACATGGCTGTAATTCGTGATTTCCAGATTGGGTCTTCGACAGGTGGTTCAACGGGTGGGTCAACAGGCGGGTCAACAGGCGGGTCAACAAGTGGTGCTCTAGATAGTGGTAGTGCCGTCAACGGATCCGTACGTCGAGGTGAGTGGGATGACTTCTACATTGATGTCCCCTCTAATGCCACTCAGTTGAAGATCGAACTCACTGGATCTGGAGATGCTGACCTTTACATCAAGCGTGGCTCGAATCCAACTAGCTCCAGCTATGACCACCGTCCTTATTTGAATGGCTCCAATGAGACAGTGACCATCAATGGCAGTAATCTAAGCAGCGGTCGGTACTACATCCGGGTAAATGGGTATGCCTTTAACTCCAGCTACACACTGAAGGCAACTACGACCCAAGGATCCTCTGCCCCCGCCCCTGCTCCTATTCCAGTTTCTGGTCCTCAAACCGTTCTGAACGACTCTAGCTCTGTTGGTACCGGCAATTGGAAGAACTACACTGTGCTAGTGCCTAACGGTAGCACTAAGCTCACTATCAACATGACAGGGACAGGCGATGCTGATCTGTACGTGCAGTATGGATCCTCTTACCCCACCCTTAGTACCTATGACTATCGTCCTTACCTCTGGGGCAGCAATGAGTCTGTTGAAATCACAGGATCCGATCTTCAATCTGGGCAATACTGGATTTCAGTCCACGGGTACCAGGCTTCTAGCTTCAGCATCAACGCCACACTTGAGTAATACTCTGGATAGATTAGCCTGTTGAAGACAGTCAAGATGACGGGGCTCAGATGGGGCTCCGTCGTTTCTTTCTGGTTTTATTTACATCTGTTAACGGAGATAGCTTTGAATAAGACAGGATACTAGGATCCTAAGCCAAGTTGGATTGAATTAAGACTCATTGAGGATCAACTCATGACCTAATCAGCATGCATCCAAGTTTGGAGTCGGCCCAGAGCCGATTGCTTGTGCAAGTGTGAGCGCACACTACCCTCCGTCAAAGCGTTGAAGCCATAAACGGATCCTTTTCCTCCTAGAGCAACCAATGTCACCGTATGGGTCTGACCCGGTTCAAAGCGGACTGCGTTACCAGAGGGGATATTCAATCGCATGCCAAAGCTAGCGGAACGATCAAAATCAAGCGCGCGATTCACTTCAAAGAAATGATAATGGGATCCGACTTGAACAGGACGATCCCCCGTATTGGTGACCTCCAGCGTTAAGGTCTTCCGGCCCACATTGGCTTCAATCGGATCCTCGGCCAACAAAAACTCGCCGGGAATTAGGTCAGGGGTCTCAGGCTTAGCAGTCGATGATCGGCTACGGGTACGACGAGGGGGCATAATTCCTCCTAAGTGGGTAATGCGCCAGTAATGATCGAGATGCGGCTTCAGTAAGACAGTGGGATCCTTACCGAATTGGGTGATGAAGGGTCACTAATTTGGTGCCATCCGGGAATGTAGCCTCGACTTGAATCTCAGGAATCATTTCAGGGATCCCACCCATCACATCTTGCCGAGACAGCCAGGTTAGCCCCTCGGACATCAACTCAGCGACAGACTTCCCTTCGCGGGCGCCTTCGAGCACAGCCGCCGTCAAATAGGCCACGGACTCGGGATAGTTCAGCTTAAGACCTCGCTCACGTCGATCCTTAGCCAGTTGGCCGGCGAGATAAATAAGCAGCTTGTCTTTTTCCTGAGGAGAGAGATGCATAGCTTGAGCCGAAGAGCAGTTGATTAATTTAACTACTATCACGGCTTCGATTCAACCTACATTCCGTAGGGCTAACGAAAAAAATCGATAATTTAATTTAATCCCGGAGATTGCTACTTATGCAAAGCAGAAAAAACTGATGAGGAAGAGTATCCGTAACTTCCATTTCTATTTTAGTTAGAATTAATCACCGTATTCTTCTCCTAGACTGTAATGCAGCGGTTGGAAGCTAGAAAATAGTTGAGAATAGGCATGACCCTACGGAATGTGGGTTAAATCAGACACAAGTAGTAGGGAGACCCTCTTCTCTATCCTTACACGTTATGGACTACCCAAAAAAGAAAGGGAGACTTTTGATAGCCTCCCTGCGCCTACGCAATTGCGCTAGGTATGAGTGCTTCGTCTACTGTTACTTGATGGCAACCTTCGCACCTGACTCTTCTAGCTTTTTCTTGATTGCCTCGGCATCCTCTTTGGATGTTCCCTCTTTCAAGGCCTTAGGGACAGACTCGACCATCTCTTTGGCTTCCTTAAGCCCCAAGCCTGTCAATTCACGAACTACCTTTAGGATCGCAATCTTCTTGTCAGAGGGGAATTCCTCAAGGATGACATCAAATTCAGTCTTCTCTTCCTCCACCGGAGCCGCTTCCCCTGCAGGTGCACCCGGCATAGCGGGCATCATGCCTGGAGCCATCATCATGCCACCAGCTGGAGCTGCCGCACTCACACCGAATGTATCCTCAATCGCTTTAACTAATTCAGAGGCTTCCAAAAGAGTCATTTCTTTCAAAAGCTCAAGCACCTGATCCACACGTTCTGACATCGCGCTGTCTCCCAGTTGTAATAAACAAAATTAGACTTTGACTAACATCGACTGTCGACTTATATAAGTCAAACTCAGTCGGATAATGAACTGGATCCGGTTGGATAGGATCCTCATGCAGCGTCTTGATCCTTGTCGGCCACAGCCCGGATAGCCCGCACCAGAGTCGATGGAATCTCGTTGACCCCTGTAACCACCTGAGTTGGTAGCGCATTGAGCCCACCCGCTACTCTGCTGGCCATCGAGTTGAGACTTCCAGCCACTTGGGCCATCAAAACTTCCTTTGGCGGCAGATCTGCAATAGCCTTAGCTTGTTCCAGATCCAGCGCCAGTCCGTCAATGGCAGCGCCTCGGAACTCAGTCTTCTTCGCCTTCTTTTGGAAGTCCTGATAGGCCTTGACGGCTTTACCGATATCACCACGAACTAGGATGAAAGCATTCTGTCCAGCTAGAAAGCCATCTAATCCCGACCACGTTGGACGATCAGCAATTGCTCGCTTCATCAATGTATTCTTGACAACCATACAAACGGCGTCAGACTCCCGCAACTCATTCCGCAATGTGTTGAAGTCGGGTACTGTCATGCCGGTGTATTCGATCGCCAGCACCATCTGGGAACTATCTAGGATCGACTGCACTTCATCAACGACCGCTGCCTTCTCGGCCAGCGATTGTTTCCCCACGTTCTCACCTCCTTAAGGGTAGCCACAACCTAAATCCTTGACCTGTCACTAAAAAAGAGCCTCGCCTTAGCCGAGACTCCTTCAAGTGAACAGAACCCTACGTTACAGCCTGACCATGGCCACGCCTGAAGGATCCTGAATCAACCTCGGCAGGACTTAAGCACTAGGCCCCTGCTGTCTACGGCTTCAGGTATGCAGTTGTTTAAAGCTCGTCAATAGGCTCTCTCGAGGTTTAGATCAAGGCTTTAGTTAGATTTACCTAAGCTAGCCTAAAGCTAAGCCCAGGTACTCACCAGATCATCAAGCTGCCGCTTCCAATTTCAGGTCACGCAGTGCGTTGATATCCAGCTCAATAGCAGGACCCATCGTAGCAGACACATTCATCGTTCGCCAATAGCGTCCTTTTGCTCCCGATGGCCGGTTCCGATCCACAGATTCCTGCACAGCCTTCAAGTTCTCCAGCAAAGCATCCGCCTCAAAGCTGCATTTGCCGAACATTACGTGGACAATTCCAGTTCGGTCAGCCCGGTATTCAAGCTTACCACCCTTAAATTCACTCACTGCTTGAGTCAGATCAGCTGTTACAGTCCCACCCTTGGGGGAGGGCATTAGACCACGAGGCCCTAGCAATCGCCCTAGCTTAGCCACCTTAGGCATCATGTCCGGCGTTGCAATCAGCCGGTCAAAGTCCATCATGCCCTTGCTAATCTCTTCAATCAGTTCTTCTGAGCCAAAGATATCAGCACCAGCTGCTTCAGCCTCAGCCACTTTCTCTCCACGAGCAATCACGGCGACTCGCACCTGCTGGCCTGTTCCTCTTGGCAGAACCACCGTAGTTCGCAACTGCTGGTCCGTGTACTTCGGATCAATCCCCAGACGAATATGAACCTCAGCTGCCTCATCGAATTTGGCAGTTGCTGTTTCCTTCATCAAGGCCAAGGCATCCTCAGGCAAGTAGGGTCGCTCTTCGACCTTAGCCAGAAGCACCTGCATTCGCTTCGATAGTTTTTTTGCCATCTCGGTCTCCTTTGGGTCCCAGCGAGCTATGCTCTCCCCAACTAGTGATCAATAAACAGTTAGCTCAACGCCACAGGCATCAACGTCACACTTAGCTGTTAGCTAGCCTACTCAGCAGCGACGTTTACCCCCATACTACGAGCAGTCCCCGCCACAATTTTCATTGCAGCTTCAACGTCATTAGCATTCAAATCAGGCATCTTGGTCTCAGCAATTTGCTTAAGCTGATCCCGAGATAGGGTGCCCACCTTATCCTTGTGCGGTTGACTGGACCCACTCTCTAGACCCAAGGCCTTCTTGATCAAGACTGAGGCTGGAGGCGTTTTGAGTACAAATGTAAAGCTACGGTCCTCAAAAATTGAGATTTCCACCGGAATGATCATACCGGCTTTGTCGGCGGTCTTCGCATTGTACTCTTTGCAAAAACCCATGATGTTGACCCCATGCTGACCCAGGGCAGGACCAATGGGAGGAGCTGGGGTTGCCTTACCAGCCTGGATCGCCAACTTAACTACTGCAACTAGCTTTTTTGCCATGGCTTCACGGATCCTTTAGGACATCAATCCTCTTTCTTGACTTGGCTGAACTCCAACTCAACCGGCGTATCACGCCCGAAAATCGAGATTAGAGCCTTCAACTTACTCCGCTCAGGGCTTACCTCTACGACTTCCCCATGGAAACCTTGGAATGGCCCTGACAAAACCTCAATCTTATCGCCTGGAGCCATATCGATCTTCAGCGGTACATTCTCAATCTCAGTGGAGCTAAAGATCCGCTGTACTTCCGAATGGCTAAGCGCTCTAGGGGTCACATGACCTCGCCCCCGTCCATGCCGCTGCTGCTCCTGAGATCCAACAAAGTTAATCACGTTAGGGGTACTTTTGACAACTTGCCAAGAATCATCGGTCATCATCATCCGCACCAACACATAGCCAGGAAAGATTTTCTCTTCCGTTCCCTGACGCTTGCCAGCCTTATCAATCTTGAACCCTGTCCGTTTAGGAATAACGACCTCAACAATCTGTTCCTGGACATCTAGGGCGGCTGCTCGCTGAATCAACGTACTCTGTACCTTGTTTTCACAACCTGAGGCCACCTGAACGATGTACCACCGAGCCGGCGGTTTAGATCTCCTCTCATCCGTCGCTTCGGTTGGATCCTGTTCGAGCAAATCGTATTCGTTCTCCGAATCCATAACTATTCTCTCAATCAATATGAGCCACTGACCCCTGCGCCAGTAGACAGCGTGAGTGGACAGACACTAAGCAGGAGTAGTTTCAATCACAACTACAAGACTGAGGCCAGACATTTGAGCGGTCAGATCCTAGCTGAAGAGAACCGTTGCAATCCAGCTAAACAACCTATCAATTAGAGAAATAAATGCAGCAAAGGCCAGCACAATCAGCAGGACAGCTGTGGACTCTGCAATCAGCTTCTGTCTATCTGGCCAGACAACTTTGTCCAGCTCCTGCCTGATATCAGACAAAAACTGCAGAGGCCCTCTAGCCTCAGGTGCGTCTGACTTAGTCCGACCACGACTACCAGGATCCAGACGCTCGGATGCAGTTGTATCACCTTTGTTAGTTTTGCTAACCACGGCTCTTTCCCCCTCGCCTGGATTCAACACATCACTTTAGACACTCAACTAGGGCTGGTTTCAGCCTGTAGCGCGTTAAACAGCCTTGCTCAAACGACTCTTCCATAGTGCAAGCGCGCCCTGGAGGACTCGAACCCCCGACATTCGGTTTTGGAGACCGACGTTCTACCAACTGAACTAAGGACGCTCATCCTGCAGCTTACGGATCCCAGCAACTCAGGCTTTGCGCAACTCATATCCCAAGGCTAGTTGGCATTAGGCAGCATAGGGGACCTATCACCTGCATGAGAGCGGCGGATCGCTTGAGAAGACTTACCCTAATCTAACAGGTCCAATACAGGTCCGTGAAGATAGATTGAGAAGACTCAGGATCCTAGTCTACACCTTGCGGCTGGGGTGCTCTTTGATCCGCGTAGCTTTACCTACCCGATCGCGGAGATAATAGAGCTTGGCCCGACGAACCTTACCTCTGCGCAGCACCTTGATGGCATCAACCCGCGGAGAATGCAGCAGAAAGATCCGCTCCACTCCAATGCCCTGAAAGACTTTGCGCACAGTGATCGTCTGGGTCAGACCAGAACCACGTCTGGCGATCACAACGCCTTCGTAGTTCTGGACACGCTCTTTACCACCCTCTTGAATGCGGACGCCAACACGGACTTGGTCTCCAATGTAGATTGTCGGAAGGTCCGACTTTATCTGCTCCGCCTCGATCGAACGGATGATCTCTTCGGTCTTCATATCTCTTCAATCTTGTAATGTATTGGAAAAGACGCAGTCTCATATAATATCACAAACAGCATGAATCGCAAGTCCTCGAGAGTCGGAAAGGTCGAGGGTGTAGCGTTTGTTTGGCGTCTCGATTGATCATTTACGTCATCTACGCGACTCGTTAGAATACTTAAATAAATCTTAAATGGTGTACTGTGTCCCTTGATTTGAGGCCTACGTCCCGTTCTTCTGATGCTCCATCATCACCGTCAGGATCCTTGTCCTTAGGGTCTGCAAGCCCATCTGCAAGCTCATCAGAATCCTTGCCTCCTAAAGAAGTCCCGCCAGACTGGTTAGCTGAGCCTCGCCAGGGATCCAGATGGGGGCGTTGGTTGGTCATGGGAGTGATCTTATCTAGCCTTGGTGTCGGTGGATACTTCGGCTCTCAATGGTTGCAAGATCGAGGGACACAGTCCTTGCTAGACCAAACCGTCAGGGCTGAAGTGACTGACTTAACCCAGCGGCTACGAGTCAGTGGAACGGTGCAGCCCATTCGACAAGTGAATGTGAGTCCTCGGCAGGCTGGAATCTTGGCAGAGTTGTACGTGGATGAAGGAGATGGAGTAGTAGCAGGGGAACTGCTAGCCCGGATGGACTACGGAGATCTCACGAGTGGATTAGCGCAGTCGAGAGGACGGTTGGCAGAGTTAGAGTCACGGCTAGCGGAATTGCAGGCTGGGGAGCGGGCGGAGGTCATCGCAGCGGCGGAGGCTCGGGTGGTCGCCATTGAAGCCCAAGTGGATCTAGCCCGGAAGGATCTAGAACGGTTCTCTCAGTTGTTTGGCGAAGGGGCTGTTGCTCAAGATCAGATCGACCAACGGCTGTCACTGTTGGATCAACGGACAGCAGATTTACAGGCCGGGCAGGAAGAGTTGGCACGTCTACAGGCGGGGACTCGACCTGAGGTAGTGGCCCAAATGGAAGCACAGATTGTGCAGGCCCGGGCTCAAGTGGCGGAGCAGCAATCGCGGATCGAGGAGACAGAGGTTCGAGCTCCATTTGCAGGGCGTATCATTCAGCGGTTTGCCGATGAGGGAGCATTTGTCACCCCAACAACATCAGCATCGGATGCCACTGCCGCGTCATCGAGTTCAATTTTGTCCTTGGCTGAAGGGCTAGAAATTCGGGCCGATGTGCCAGAAGCACAAATTGGTGAGATTGAGGTGGGTCAGCCTGTGGAGATTCGAGCTGTGGCTTTTCCTGAGGATCTGATTGCCGGCCGGGTGAAACGAATTGCGCCGTCGACAGTAGTGGTGCGGGAAGTGACGATTGTCCGAGTGTTTGTGGAGCCGACGGATCCGAATGACCGATTGCGGATTGGGATGAATGTGGCAGTGGAGTTTGTGGGAGACGAGTTGCCAGAGGCCCTGGCTGTCCCATCGGTGGCCATTATTTATCAAGATGAGCAACAGGGAATTATTGTATGGGATCCGGAGAAACAGGCGCCGCGTTACCAGACAGTGGTGACAGGGATTACCGAGGCAGGGCTGACACAAGTGTTGGAGGGGTTGGCTCCGGGTGAGCAAATCTTTACATCCTTGCCTCCAGGTATTCCGTTGGAGCGGTTAATCAAAGACTCTAGCGATGTGAGCGAAGGATAAGAACCGATGGGACTAGTCACTTCAGCGCGGATGGCGTGGCAAATGGTGAGGCGGCATAAGCTGCGGACCGGGTTGACGATGTTAGGGATCCTGATTGGCAATGCAGCGGTGGTGGCCATCTCTGGATTTGGGAGTGCGGCTGAAGAGCTGGCAGTAGCTCAGTTTCAAGATCTGGGAACAAACTTAATTATTGTGTTTTCGACCAGTTTGGGATTATCCGAGGCCAGTAATACCCGTCCCATTACGATGGAGGACTTACACGCTGTGGCGGCAGAGGTTCCGGCCGTTTCGGCAGCAGTGCCCAGTTTATCGGTATCGGTGCAGGCGGTGCGAGCTGGGGTAGATCGGCGCTATGAGGTAACGGGCACATGGCCTGAGTATCAGTCAGTGTTGAACTTAGACGTGGAGTATGGACGTTTTTTGAATGCACTCGATGTGGCGGATCAACGGTCAGTGGTGGTGCTGGGCAGTGAGGCCGCGACTGAATTGTTTGGGGTAAATCAGGTCAACGCGGTGGGAGAAACCGTGTTCTTGGATAATCGTCCGTTTGAAGTTATTGGCGTGCTCAGGTCTAAGCCGACGGTGTTCGGGAATAGTGATGCTGGATTGTTTATGCCGGTAGGTGTGGTTGCCGATCAGTTTGTGGGACGGTCTTCGCCCTATGGCACGGTGTTGACGGCTATTTTTGCCTCAGCAGAGTCAGTTGAAGCCTTGCCTGCTGCTGAATTTCAATTACGGAATCTGCTTCGACAGCGGCACGAACTTCAAGGGGAAGATGATTTTATTATTCGCAATCAAAAGGTGTTACTGGACGGATCCCGTCAAATTGTGTTCCTACTGCGGGTAGTGTTGACAGGCACAGCGGCACTCTCATTGATTGTGGGTGGTGTCGGGATCATGAACGTGATGTTGATTTCTGTTGCGGAGCGGACGCACGAAATTGGGGTGCGCAAGGCGATTGGGGCCGATAGTCGCTCGATTTTGCAACAGTTTGCCATTGAATCAACACTATTAGCCGTGACAGGGGGGACAGTGGGGATCCTACTCAGCAGTGGTTTGTTAGTGTTCATTCGGGTGGTGACCCCTCTAGCCACAGCTGTGGATCCGGTGACGGTTATCATCTCATTTACGTTGTCAACGGGGATTGGATTAGTCTTTGGTATTTTTCCAGCTCGGAAGGCGGCACAGTTGGATCCGATTGAAGCATTACGTGTTTAAGGTCATTCCCAGGAGGGTGTCGTGGTACTCAATCCCACTCGCAACGGATCCGTTGCAACTCGGAGGCTCTCTGGAATCTCAGGATCCGGGCATCCCCCAGCCATTCAATTAGAGAAGGTGTCCAAAGTTTACCAGTTACCTGAGACAACCTTTCAAGCCTTGCATGAGATTGATTTGAGCATTCAACGGGGGGATTATGTGGCGATTATGGGACCCTCAGGATCCGGAAAATCCACAACAATGAATATTATTGGCTGTTTGGACCGCCCCTCGTCTGGACGATATTGGTTGGATGGGGTGGAGGTGTCCACGCTATCGGATCAACAGCTAGCTCGGATCCGAAATTACAAGATTGGGTTTGTGTTTCAACAGTTCCATTTGTTGCCAGCGTTGAGCGCAGTAGAGAATGTGATGCTGCCGTTGGCTTACCGTAACCTGCGAGATCGGGAGCAACAGGAGCGTTCGATTACAGCATTGGCTCAAGTGGGCCTGGGGGATAAAATCCATCAGCGACCTAGTCAATTGTCTGGGGGGCAGCAACAGCGAGTGGCGATTGCTCGGGCGATTGTTAGTGACCCAACATTGTTATTGGCGGATGAACCCACTGGAGCGTTGGACAGTAAAACGAGTGAGGATGTAATGGCCATTTTTGCTGAGTTACATCAACGGGGCATGACCATTGTGATGGTGACTCACAGTCATGAGGTGGCAGAGCATGCCGGATCCATTGTGCAGTTTAGTGATGGACGGATCCTGGTGAATTGAGTGAGGAGGTCGGTAATGCCTTGGGCGTACAGTACAGCGATCGGGTGCAATTGAAAGCGCCGGGAGGCAACTGCTCAGGGGCACGGGTCAATCGTTGCGCGGCATGAGTCAATCGTTGCGTGGCATGAGTCAATCGTTGGGCAGTATGGGTCAATCGTTAGGCGGCATGAGTCAATCGTTGCGTGGCATGAGTC
>CAYUEE010000064.1:0-25398 GCA_964443615.1 uncultured bacterium
GATTGACCTAATTTACTAGTGGTCTTGAAAAATAGCCCAAAGACCTGTGAAGACACTGAACTCATCAGGACCTCTACCCTAACCAGTTAAAATCGAGAGTCTGAGTTATGGACACAAGGATCCTGTGCAACCTGTCGATCTCACCACCCTGAGGGCCGTCCACCACGATCTCACCCACAACTGGCTGCCCGCCCGCATCGAAACGGTGCATATGACGGATCTCTGGACCGCCTACTTTTGTTTGCGGACCCTCAAAGCTCGGGTGTGGGTTCTCCTGTCTTGGCATCCCCAAGCGGCCCGCTGTCATCTATGCTCCCCACCACCAAAACAACCGGATCCGTTTCAATTCAGTCAGCCGCTGCAACGGAGTTTAAAAGGTCTAGCCCTCACGAACATTGCTCTATTGGATCCTTGGGAACGGGTTCTAGACTGGCAATTCGCTCCTCGTCCGGGGGAGGATCCGCGCTGGCATCTCTACCTCGAAATCATGGGTCGCTACAGTAACGCCGTTCTAGTTGAAAAATCGGGATCCATCTTTGCCTGTGGCCATGGAGTCAGTGAACGACAGTCTAGCGTCCGTCCTGTTCAACCCGGCTTAACGTATCAAACGCCCCCCTCATTGACGGATCCAGCGCCCGATAGCACAGAATCCTTTGACAATTGGCAACAACGGATCCAACTGATCCCTGGCCCCATTGAAAAACGCCTCCTGAAAAGTTATCGCGGAATTAGTCGATCTTTAACAGAGACCCTCCTGCATCAGGCTGGGATCCCATTGAAAATAGATACTGAAGACATCACACCATCCCAGTGGCAGACTCTATTCCAAGGATGGCAAACCTGGCTGCAGCGGCTGGACCAAGGTCACTTTGATCCTGGATTGACGGAAACAGGCTATACCGTGTTGGGGGAGGGGATCCTCAAACCGGCGGAGTCTGTGCATACACTGCTGGATGACTACTACTCAGCCCATCTCAACCGCGAAGTGTTTGACCGAGACCGCCACCGTCTGCGCCAAAAGATTCACGCCGTCCTTAAAAAGCTATATCAACGCCGAGACCAATTTGAAGCTAAGCTCAAGCAGTCTGACCATGCCGAAGTCGCTAAACACCTTGCTGATCTTCTCATGGCTCATTTGCACGAATGGCAACCCGGTCTATCCCAGATTGAACTTCCTGACTTTGAAACCGGGGATCCAGTGGCTATTAAGCTGGATCCGGAGAAAAATGCCATCATCAACGCCCAAGCCTACTACAAAAAACATCAGAAGCAGAAACGGTCCCGGAATGCTGTCCTACCGCTGCTGAGCACTGTCAATACCGAAATTCAGTATCTCGAACAGGTGGAAGATGCGCTGGACCAACTAGGATCCTACACCCACCCCACTGACCTCGATACCCTCACCGACATTCGCACCGAATTGATTGATCAAAAGTATTTAACCGATCCGGCCCAAGCTAAGCCCCAAGAACAAGACCTCACCCTCAACGTCCGTCGCTTTCAGGCCCCCAGCGGATTTGAAATTCTCGTAGGCCGCAATAATCTTCAGAACGATCGTCTCACCTTCAAGCTTGCTCAAGATACAGACTGGTGGTTCCATGCTCAAGAGATCCCTGGTAGCCATGTTCTCCTGAAACTCCCTCCCGGTGACGTCGCAGATGATGCGGATCTCCAATCTGCCGCTAACCTAGCAGCCCACTACAGTCGCGGTCGGCTCAGCGATCAAGTGCCTGTCGTCTACACTCGTCCTAAACACGTGTTCAAACCCAAAGGATCCTTACCCGGTATGGTGATTTACAAACAAGAAACCGTCATCTGGGGGCAGCCAGACCAAATTCCAGAGGCGCGGCAGGATTAAGGTCATGCAAGGATCCTTAGCAATTCGGTATGATCCAGCCAGACTTATTGTTCAGCTCACCCAACCTCAGGAGATCAGCGTGCGCATTGGTCAAGGATATGACATTCATCGACTAGTGGAAGGCCGTCCTCTCATTCTGGGAGGGATCCGTATCCCCTACGAGCGAGGACTGCTAGGGCATAGTGATGCAGATGTTCTTACTCACGCTATTATGGACGCTCTCCTGGGCGCGGCGGCTCTGGGTGACATAGGCCAACACTTTCCCCCCGAGGATGCCCAGTGGAAGGGGGCCGATAGCATTAAACTTTTGCAACATATTATTGAATTGGTCCATCAACAGGGCTGGGTAGTTGCTAATACTGATGCGGTCGTCGTTGCTGAGAAACCGAAACTAAAACCCCACATCCCCGCCCTGCAGGAACGGTTAGCAACAGCGATGTACCTGGAGATCCCTCAAGTCAGCATCAAAGCCACCACCCATGAAAAGTTAGGGCCTGTGGGGGCTGGTGAAGCCATTGCGGCCTATGCGGTGGCCCTCCTTATGCCGATGTCCTAGTTCTTTGTTGCCCCTCAAACCTATGATTAAAGCCCTCACCTCCTGTCTCTGTTTCGGTCTCTGCTTACTGTTAGTGAGTTGTGGATCCTTGGGTGTTTCGTCCGATCGGTTAGTGCTATCCCAGATTTCGGATCCGTCGAGTTTCAACACTTACCTATCCACAGACCAACCCAGCCGGACAGCCATAGCCTACTTGCAAGCTGGATTGACCCAGCTCAATGAAGACACCCTTCAACCCGAACCTCAACTCGCTGAAAAATGGGAGGTCCTTGATGATGGATTGCGATATGTCTTTACTCTGCGCGATAACTTAAAGTGGTCAGATGGTGAGCCTATCACTGCCGAAGATGTCGATTTCACCTTTAATGATGTTATTTTTAATGAAAAGATCCCAACATCATCCCGCGACGTCCAACGGATTGGCGAATCTGGTGAATTACCCACAGTCCGCCTTTTGAACGAGCGTCAAATTGAGTTTACTCTGCCGGAACCCTTTGCCCCTTTTCTCATTCAAGCCGGATCCCCTCTACTGCCGAAACACCGCTTTCAAGGATCCGTTGAGCAAACTGATGCCGAGGGAAATCCCTTATTCCTGCAAGAGATGGGAATTCAAGCTCCTCCCAGCGATTTAATCAGTGCGGGACCCTATGTTATGACCGGTTACGTCCCTAACCAGCGCATCACCTACGCCGCCAATCCAAACTACTGGGAACAGGATAGCCAACCGTTGCCCAAGATACCGGGACTAATCCTGGGCATTGTGGACTCCCAAGATACTCAGCTCCTACAATTTCGCTCCCGAGAGATCGACGTTTACACAGCCCGTGGTGCGGATTTTCAGTTATTGAAGCAAGAGGAAGAACGCGATCAGTTCACCATTTTCAATACCGGCCCCACCACCAGCAATAACTTTATCTGTTTCAATCAAACTCAAGCACGGGATCCGGCGACCCAAGAACCGCTCTTGGATCCGATTAAAGGTCGTTGGTTCCGAGATGTTACGTTTCGGCGGGCCGTTGCTCATGCCATCAACAAGCAAGGCCTGGTTGACAGCGTCCTACAAGGATTAGGGGAACCTCAGGACTACACCATTTCACCCGCGAGCCCATTTCATCTCAGCCCCGAAGAGGGTGCTCCAGTCTACGAGTACAACCCTGACAAGGCCCGGCAATTGCTGCAATCAGCAGGCTACACCTACACGGCTAATCAGCGTCTTGAGGATCCGGAGGGGAATGAAGTCCGCTTTACCCTCAACACCAACACGGGCAACCAAGAACGGGAGGCTACAGGATCCTTAATCAAGTCAGATTTGGACGCAATCGGGATCACAGTCGATTTTGTGCCCATTGCCTTCAACACACTAGTCGAAAAGATTTCAGCCACACGCAACTGGGATGCTGTGATGTTGAGTGTGGGCGGTGGGGGCATTGAACCGAACAATAGCGCGAATATCTGGCGCAGTACAGGCCGTCTCCATCTCTGGAATCTAGGAAGTCAACCAGGTAATGAAGTTGAGGGTGTCGTCGTCACCGAATGGGAACAAGAGATCGATCAGATCTTCTCGGAAGGGACCCGGATCCTAGACTTCGACCAACGCAAGCAGCTCTACGATCGGTTCCAGGTGATCACTCAAGAGCAACTCCCCCTCATCAACACCTACAACCCTCTTGTTCTCACTGCTATCCGAGATCGCGTTGACGGTGTAGATCCAAGACCTGTACTCGGCCCTCTATGGAACTATCAGAGACTAGAGCTTCGGCCCTAGAACGCAAAGTCTTACCGCCTCAACATTAAGATGTGTTAATTTATTAAACCAATTTACTTTTCGCATGGTAGCAGCCGTTACGGAAGTCCTCAGTCAGGTTCCATCATGGCCAAGTGTCAATCACAATACGTATCAGCTACTACAAATTTCAAGGATCCTGTCTGAGAATTCAAGATTAGCTAGGGTTGCTTGTCTGAAGCGTAACGGCTAGAACTAGATCATCTCAACTGACTCTATCGTCTGAACACGTTATCTGAACAAGTTGACTTCAGCGGCTAGTTGGGCCTTTGCATGTTCTCGCAGATAGCATGGCAAACCTGAAGCTAGGAGGGTTTCATGGACTCTTTTAAATTGGATCCCACACTTGAATTTCAACAATTGCAACTACTGCGGGCCATTGATGGGGCATCGTACGAGCAACTTCGGTCCGCCTACGAACAGGTTGTACGCCATCTGTTCTGTTACCGACAAACCGTCAATACTGTTATCAGTCGTGATATTGAAATGGGGTTTCCTACTATCAAACCCTAGCAGTTCATATGCCCTGACATCTGAGATCTGGGTTGGATTGGTGTCAACTCGTTGTCTGGGATCCATGCTTGTTTTATCTGGATTCAGTCACTCAGGATCCGGTTACTCATCAGGATAACTACACAACGGGAGTTCAATGAGCTCAGCGGAAATCCCTGCAACTGTGACTTGCATACCGGGCTGAGGGTTCATCTTAGTTCGGATGTAGGCTAATCCCTGGTGGCCATCTGCGGTCACGCGGGTCAGGGATCCTGCTTTCTGCTCCCCTAGTGCAACGTCACTGCCGGCTTTAAGGGTCTGATCGGAGCGGATGCCCCAGAGCGTTTGACGGATCCGATGATACGTGACTTGCTTGGCGAGAACCTCCTGACCGATGTAACAGCCTTTGGACAAAGAGATCGCCCGCCACAATCCTGCTTCAATTGGGTTGTGCGTATCAGTGAGTTCCTGTAATGCTAGAGGCCGCCCCTGTTCAATCGTGAGATGTTGCCATACAGACTCCTGACCCGGTACCGCACCAGCTTCGATCAGCATCGACCAGAGGGTTGAAACGGATCCTTTGTCCACAATTAAGATGAAGCCCATCTCTTGCAGCCCGCTACCCACAGCAACACGAACATCTCCCCCAGCGATTGGGTAACGGTCATGACTATGCAGCTCCTTAGGAGGGGTAATGCCTAACTGCTTCAAAACAGATTCACTCGTCGGTCCCACCAGCCGCAAAACAACCTGCTCGTCTGTGAGATCGATGAGTTGCGATCCTCGGACAAACATCAGCAACCGTTTTAGATGATCTCGCAAGGTCGTACGGTACTCAGGTGAGGTGAGCAGCAGAATCCGGTCATCCCAACGGTATGCCGTAGTCAAGTCAATAATCTCGGCGGTAGCCTTCACAAAGACGGTTTCACACCCCTGCCCCGGTGCTAATGCCTGAATGTTATTCGTACTCTGGTTATGAAGGAGCTCAATCCCTTCCAGGCTGGTGATCATTAGGAGCCCCCACCCGTCATGATTCAACAGCAAGGACCCGCTTCGACAGGCAGCTAGAGCCTCAGCATCGGGAGCAAACGTGGGGTCAAAGGGAAGATCATTCATAAGCCGGAGGAAAGGGGGCCGTATCAGTAAGATATGCCTGCATTGTAGGAGAGATTTGGGCAAAGAGAGCCTTGGCTTGCTGGGGTCGGATCCGTGTGTCAGGATCATGATACAAATTGTTACTTTTCGTGGAATTAACCATGACAGCCCAGCATTCAAACTTACCTCAAGCAGACATCGACCGTATTGTTGAGATGGCCTGGGAAGACAGAACGCCTTTTGCCGCGATCGAATTTCAGTTCGGACTCGCAGAAAAAGAGGTAATCGCACTCATGCGTCAGGAAATGAAATCCTCTAGCTTCAAAATGTGGCGACGGCGGATGTCTAACCGCAAAACCAAGCATTTAGCAAAGCGGGATCCGGAGATGAGTCGATTCAAGTCCGCCAATCAAAAAGGCAGTCTGTAAGTTCCCGCCCAGATGGAGTTAGCCCTGAAGGATCCTGAAAGCTGCACTTTCACCACTCCGCATTGCACCTTCGATACTACTTTGCTGAGTATACTCACCTGCACAGATCAGTCCCTCCACGCCAGAGTGCACGTCCTGAGACTGTTCCTGGACCCCCACTGGTTGAGCAAACTGAGCAAAAGGGATCCGATACGACCGTAGAAAAGTCAGCTGAGTCACGTCCCGGTGGGGAAACCAAGCCTGAAGTTCCTGCAGACATTGCGCGGCTAACTCTGAGTCAGATAGCGCTGGAATCCCCAGAATGACAACGGCATAGAGATGGGAGCCAACTGGAGCCAAGTTGGAGCTGACGTGAGTTAACTCCATGATGTTATTGATAGATCCACTCGGACCTGCGTTTAAGTGAATATAGGCACCTTGGGTCAGTGACACCGGACCGCTGAAGTATACACAAGTCACAGAACGTGGGGTGTCGGGAACCGTTTTATTCAAAAGTCGACTAGCTGTAGCGGGATCCGCTGCGCAGACCACCTGATCTGCTTCGATGTCCTCACCTGCCCGAGTTCGCACCCCTAATACCCGTCCCTCTGACTGCGCGATAGACTCTACTTCAGTTTGCAAACACAACTGTCCCTCCCGTAAATGGCTAGCCAACTGCTCACTTATCTGGCCCAACCCCAATCGCGGTGTCACGATGGATCCCTCGCTCAACATTTTGAAATAGAATTTGAACAGACGCGCACTTGTCGTGAGGTCCGGATCCAACAGGATCCCTCGATAGAAGGGCCGCAAAAAACATTGAAAGAATTGCTCTGAAAACCCGTACCGTCGCACAAACTCCACTGTGGGGCAATCAGGATCCGTCAGCACTTGCTCCGGAGAGCGTCCCCACAATTGTGCCCGTAAAGCCAAAACTTGAAGTTTATCCCTGAGGCTAGCTAGAGGATTGGTTAGAGATGGTAGAACTGCGGATCCATCGCGGAGGGGATCACCCAGTAAGTAACAGTGACCCTCACGCACCAGCACAGCACCCGGTCGGTAGAATCGCAAATCCAGAGCTGCCAAATCTAAATGTCGTTGTACCGTTGGATAAGCGGTAAACAACACCTGAAACCCCCGATCGAGATAGAATCCATCCTCAGTATGATCAGTCCGAACTCGTCCCCCGACACCATCACTCTGCTCCAGAATCAGGACGTCATGGATCCCGTTCTCATTGAGCACTTTGGCACAGGTCAGGCCCGCTAATCCGGCCCCGATGATGATTACTTGAGTCATGGAGGATCCTTGAGTCACTGCCGCTTAACCTTTGTGCCGTCATCAGGCCATTTTGTCCAGCCTCACCCTTAGGCCCCTTATTGACACGATAGAAAAAGTCGTTCCGCAGAACTCTTCCACAGAACGACCTTCTTAGAATTTTAGCGATTAGGTCTCGGGGACACAGAGGATAGATCGTTGGATCCTTATCCCATGGCTTCGAGATAATCCCGGACACGGTTACGACGCTTGGGTTGACGTAGCTTCTGCAAAGCCTTCGCCTCAATTTGTCGAACCCGCTCACGAGACAAATCTAATGCCCGGCCGATCTCGGCCAAAGAATAGGTTCGCCCATCTCCTAGACCAAAGCGCATCCGGATTACATCTCGCTCTCGAGTGGTCAGATCCGATAGCAGGTGCTGTAGATCGCGATGCAGGGCCTCACGCATCATGGTCTCTTCCGGTGTGATGTCGTCTGTCTCCAGCAGATCACCCAGCTCTGTGTCTTTGTCCTTTCCAACCTTTGTTTCAAGGGAGACCGATCTAGGCACTCGAACCAGAAGCTCACGCACCTGGGGCGGTGTCATATCCAGCTCCAATGCGATATCCTCAATCGAGGGAGTTCGCCCCTTCTCCTGAGAAATCTTACGCTGAGCCTTTTTGATCTTATTTAGCTTCTCGGTGATGTGGACAGGCAGACGAATCGTCCGGCTCTGGGTGGCAATCGCTCGGGTAATGCCCTGGCGAATCCACCAGTATGCGTAGGTACTGAATCGATAACCCTTCTTCGGGTCAAACTTTTCAACAGCCCGCTCCAATCCCAGAGTTCCTTCCTGAATGAGATCAAGAAGCTCCAACCCACGGTTCTGGTACTTCTTCGCCACCGACACAACCAATCGCAAGTTAGCTTTGATCATGTGCTCCTTAGAGCGGTTACCAATGCGCTGCAAGTCCCGCAGTCGCTTTGATGTCAAATCTGACCAATCAGAGTCTTGCTTAGCGTTTTCCACCCACTCATCTTGTGTCGGCTCTCTACCCAGATCCTTTTGCAACTTAAAGCGGATATCCAAGAGCTTCATGAAGTCCTGGACCTTCTGAGCTAGAGCAACCTCCTCATCCCGTCCTAACAAGGGTACACGTCCAATCTCTTGAAGATACAAACGCACAAGGTCAGTCGAGCGACGAATGGGTTCTTCGTTGCTTTCGGCTAGCTCAGGTTCAACAAAATCAGGTTCAACTGGTGTAGTGTCAACCTCATCAGGTAGCAATGAGACCTCACTAGGCTCCGAATCATAGGTAGGCATGTATGGCGTAGCTGTCATAATAATCAATAGCTGCCTCGCGACGTGACGAACTGCACATCAGGGCTGATACTTTAAGGTTAGAATGCCCATTTGGTGCCATCGTCTAACCGTAGAGTCAGCTGTCTCCCTATCTAAACAGTCGATGGCTAAGTCCAGCCGTTAACCGTGAGCCGTGTCAATCGAGCTGAGTCAGAATCGAGCTGAATCAGAGAGTGAAACAGGGCTTGTGCAAGCCCCGCCGTTCGCATATTCCAATTATAAACATCAAATGTAGCACTAAGTATGGAAACTCGCGCAAGCCTTTTCCATCTTGACCGTGATGGGGCCTGCTACATGCCGTATTCGCAGGCGATTGCTATGGGACAAATATCTTAGGCATTCCCAGCTCAATAGTTTAACCGCTTGTAGTCGAGCCTACTTTTAAGTGATGGGATGGCCCAGACACAATTTAGCTCTGGACTGCAAACCTAATCAACCCCAAACCCTTGTCAAGTGGCACAATGCGATCGTAATGCCTGTAGCTTACCTAGAGTTCTTAGATATGAGTGACTTAGTCGTAGTGTTTGGGTCTGTTGGGGTTGGTGATGTGGTGGATTGGGTTCCAACGTCCACTCTGATTATGACAGTTCTGCTTGGCATTGGACTGTTTTTCTTCCTGCGGGCCTCGGGCAAGGATCGCATCGAAACCCGTCGTTATACCTCTGAGGTAACCCTAGATGAGCTAGGTCGACAGGTTCGTCACCATCTAATGGAACGAGCTTATCAACTAGAGTCTGTGGATGAGCAAGGTATTGCAACGTTCGTGGGACAAGCTCAGCCCAGTTTGTTTCTAACCCTTTTTCTGACTGGATTAGCGTTCGTGGGTTTGATGTGTCTTATCGGTGTGCTCAATACCCTCTATCCAGGGCCACATCCTTGGTTTTGGGTCCTAACTCTTCTAGCTCCTGCAGCAGGGGGCTACTATCGTTCAGCAAATACTCGTGAGGAATCTTTGCGCGTTCTTGTTAAACAGAGCTCTGAGACTGATCTGTCTCAATTGGCTATTTCTGGACATCGGGATGAACTGGACACCCTCGAGACCACTCTAGGGTTAGCGTGGAGTGATGACGAGTAACTTTGACAACGTGGTATAGAATCCATTTCTAGCTACATCTCAATGCCTTAATTGGCTCGCCGACCTAGGCTGTTGTAGAGCCTTGTAAGATTTTTGACAGTAGAAGCATTAGGAAGAGGAGAATTTGGGTAGTATAGTCGGGATGCACTTACTGACCAATAATTTCTGGAGCTCTCTCAATAGGTTTGTCATAGGCTAGTTCTTCGTCGAGAACGTTGTGTAAATGTATGCGCAATGACCCCTTTATTCAGCATTGGCCTCCGATTGGGAAGCGACGCCTGAGCCGACGAGTATTCCTAGGGCTATCGTTGCTTACGGGGATGGCTGCTTCTGGATCCTCTCTAGCTCTAGCTCAAACGGATCTGGGAATCGAGGCAGTGCTGGCTCAAGGTCTGCAGCACTATGAAGGGGGTGAGTACCAAGCTGCTGTTTCCACATGGCAACAAGCGTCAACTCAAATTCAAGGATCCGTTACTCTCCAAGCTGCATTACTCCAAGCTTTTTTGAGTGCTGGATATCAGCAGTTAAGCCAATGGTCACAGGCACAGGCTGCGTTACAGTCTGGCTTCCGGGTTTTAGAACAGCTAGAACAAACAGGCCAGGATTCATCTGGGCGACTCAGAATCTTGGCTCAGACTCTCAATGCTCAGGGTGGTTACTATTTTGGCCTGGGACAACCCGAGCAAGCGTTAGCCAGTTGGCGGGAGTCAGCTACTCTCTATGAAGCTAATCAAGATTTATTAGGCCAGCTAGGTAGCCAGCTCAACCAGGTCCTCGCGCTCCAAGCTTTGGGATTGAATCAGCAGGCACGAGTCACTCTGGAAGCGTTGATTGAACCCCTTCAGAAGGTGCAGGATCGAGCATTACAGGTGACTGGCCTCACAAGCCTAGGACGCGCACAACGATCGCTGGGACAGCTCGAAGTTGCTCGGTCTACCTTGCAGTTGGCGGCGGCTACTAGTGAGTCACTTTTAGCAGCTGACGAAACGTTGGGAATCGCAGTACAGCTAGAGCGAGGACATACGGCGCTGGCGTTGGCACAAGCTGCTCAGGATGTGAGTGATTGGGCAGCGTTTGCAACTGAAGTTCAAATGGCTCAGTCTGCCTACCGCCAGGTTTATGACTCGACGACGGTGCCGTTGTTACAGGCTCAGGCTCAGTTGCATCAGCTCGTGATTCACTTACTAAAGTTAGAGGCTGCCGATTCTATCGAGAGTCACCCAGAGACTCCAGATACTTTTGAATCCCTTTGGCTTGCAGTTGTGGATCCGGTGCGATTGCTGCTCCCGAGCCGCCCTCATTTGTTTGCTCGCATCCATCTAGTGCAGCTGTGGTTGGATTATCTGGAAGTGAGAACTCCTCAACGGCCTCAGGACCAGCTGTTGGAAGACCTTTTGGTCCGTGTTATCACCGATGCTCAAACTATTCGAGACCGCGTTGCTGAATCCTATGGACTGGGTGTTAAAGGTCGGTGGCGGCAGATCCAAGAGCAGTGGCAAGATGCGCAGCGCTTAACGGAGCAGGCCTTAGTTGTGGCCCAAGGGATCCAGGCCCCTGAACTGAGTTATCGTTGGCAGTACCAGATCGCCCAACTGTTGCAGGCACAAGGAGATGATTCCGGATCCGTGGCTGCTTATCGAGGGGCCTACGAAACATTGCAGGTGTTGCGGCGTGACTTGGTGACGGTGAGCCCGGCTATCCGAGTGTCGTTCCGCGATAGTGTGGAACCGGTTTACCGAGAGTATGTAGATGTGTTGCTCAGAGAAGGATCCCAGTTACAAGCGGCCCTAGAGGTGATGGAGTCGCTACAGGTAGCGGAGCTCAATAATTTTTTCAAGGATAGTTGCCTGGATACGACGGGACCTGTGAGTCAGACAATATCCTTAGACACTATTGATCCTGGCTCGGCAGTGGTCTATCCCATTATCTTGCCGGATCGTCTGGAAGTGATTGTAGGGATACCAGGGCAGCCTTTACAGTCATTTCAATCAGCTGTATCTCAGTCAGATCTACAATTCAGTCTAGGTCAGCTGCGGCAGCAATTGGTCCGTGTGATTGACCCCAGTAGCTACCTTGAGGTGTCACAACGGATTCATGATTGGTTGATTCAACCGATGGCGGCAGTCCTGGCTGAGGGGTCTGTGCAGACTCTGGTGTTTGTACTTGATGGCCTCTTCCGTAACATTCCAATCGCAGCCCTCTACAACACACAGCAGCAACAATTTTTAGTCAATCAATACGACGTGGTGATAGCTCCCGGTCTGAGCTTGGTGGATCCACGTCCTTGGCGCGCTCAGCCTCAGCTGCAGGCCCTCAAAGCCGGCTTAAGCCAAGCTCGACAAGGGTTTAGTGAGCTGGTGAATGTGCCCACTGAGTTTGATTTGATGGCTACTGCAGTCCCGGGGATCCAGCTACTAGATGAGCAATTCACTTTAGATGAGTTATTGGAGCGGCTGCAGAAAGCTCTACCCCCCGTGTTGCATTTAGCGACTCATGGTCAATTCAGTTCACGAGCAGATGAGACATTTGTTCTAGCGTGGGATCAGGAGCTGACGATTGAAACCCTGGAGACGCTGATCCGGACGGTTGACCAGCAACGGCGACGTGAGGTCCTAGAGTTGTTGACCCTGAGTGCCTGCGAAACAGCTAGCGGTGATAGGCGAGCAGCCTTAGGCCTAGCAGGTGTCGCAGTGCGGGCTGGAGCTCGGAGCACCCTGGCCAGTCTCTGGGCCGTGAATGATGCGTCAACGTCACAATTAATGGGATCCTTCTATCAGGCGTTGGCATCAGCTGGGGTTTCCAAGGCAGCCGCGTTACGACAGGCGCAGTTGCAGTTGATTGAGACGGGGTACGACCATCCCTACTACTGGGCTCCGTTTGTGTTAGTGGGCAATTGGCTGTGAGGGATAGACATGAGAGAACGAAGTCTACGGTTAGTCATGACGTTGGCAGTGACTCTAGGACTCCAACTAGGGGCAGCAGTCTCTCTCCAAGCTCAGCCGACACTACCCCCCGCTCAGGATCCAACTCCATCGTCGACCCAGCCTACTGGGGTATTTGACCCAGCCGTCAGAGATAGCCTCATGAACCGAAAAGAGCAGCAGGAGGCCAACCGCCCACCTAGCTTTGGGATTCCAGGAAATCGGGCCTCAGCAGGGAGCCGGCGAGATATCTGTGCTGCCCGGGGAATGGGCGAAGAGCCACAACCCCTACAGGCACTGATGCCAACTAATGGAGTTGGAGCAACGGCATCAACTACACCTTCTCTATTCTTCTTTGTGCCCGAGACAGAAGCGACCCATCTGGATTTTGTCTTGAGTGATACTCAACATCAAATCATCTATAGCCAATCATTTTTATTAACTGAATCCCCTGGCATCGTTCAAGTTGTCCTACCGAGGGTCCCTGGATCCTTGGCTCAAGACACCTGGTATCGCTGGGGGTTGGAATTGGTCTGTGATCTCCACGATTCGGCGAAGAATCCGACTGTAGTGGGATATCTACAACGGATCCCTGACGGGGACACACCCGAGGATCGACTCTCTCTAGCGTTTGCTCTTCAGGAAGGATTGTGGGTGGATAGTGTGACTAGTTTGGCAGCGCAAATACGGCAACGACCTCAGGATCCGATTGCTCGAGCGGATTGGAGAACATTCCTCCAACTAGAAGCGTTGGATGCTGTGGTTGACCAACCATTGCTGCCCTGTTGTAAACAACCGTTAATCCTGTCCACGCCAAACTAGGGAAGGCATATCCACAGATTGGAGGGGATCCTGGTCAGGGAGTTGCGGGGTGGGACTGGTTTATAGTGAGAGTGGTCATGCTGTGCTTGGGAGGTATGGGGCTGAGCTATGTCTACCGCTAAACATCTTCGCCACATCCTTGTTGTTGATGATGAGACCGGACGACGGACCTTTGGGCTTGAGGCTGCCACGTACTCTGTTGGTCGGGATCCGACAAATGCGATCACGGTTACCGGTGAGGGGGTTTCACGGCAGCATGCCATTTTGTTACGGGTGCCTCAAGCTGGAAATTATAGTTTCCGGATTATGGATGGCAACTCTGAAGGCAAACCCAGTCTCAACGGCATCAAAATCAATGGTCGCCGAACCGCAAGCCATGCTCTAGTTAATCAAGATGAAATTGTATTTGCACCTGATGTGACCGCCAGTTATTACTCTATTGAAATGACAGACTCTGACTATGAAACATATACGAAGTCACCTTCATTTAGAAGCATCAAAAGCCACACTGTCGATGGGCAAGAAACGGTCGTGACGTAACTCGTGTTATTCTTGCTGAGCCTATTTAAGATAGCGGAGTATAGGATCCGTGACGATTCAGGATTTCTGGCGCAAAATAGGCATCCCTCAAGTGTCCTTAAGTGCCGAGGGTGCCTAGCTAACCTCCAGGTTCGGATGTCAGAATAATTCTGATGTATTGGACTAGTCCTAGGACATTTTTTATGGATCCTATTGTCTCCACCCCGTCAGCCCCTGACCAATCAGCTATTGACGGCCAAGCCCTTGATCACGTTTTAATCTTTGATACCACGCTGCGCGATGGAGAACAGTCTCCTGGCGCAACCCTTAACGGTGATGAAAAGCTGGCTGTTGCTCGTCAACTGGCTCGACTGGGTGTGGACATCATCGAAGCCGGCTTCCCCTTTGCCAGTCCCGGCGATTTCGAGGCCGTCCAACGGATCGCTGCCGAAGTCGGCACCCCGGAAGGGCCCACCATCTGTGGATTAGCTCGGGCCACCAGACAAGACATTGATGCTGCGTACCAAGCCCTCAAACCTGCAGCTAAGCACCGGATCCACACGTTCATTGCGACTTCCGATATTCACATGCAGTACAAACTGCGCAAGTCTCGATCTGAAGTGTTGGCCACAGTCGAGGAAATGGTATCCCATGCCGCTAGCTTGGTACCAGATGTGGAGTTTTCACCCGAAGATGCAGGCCGCTCGGATCCTGACTTTCTGTATCAGGTATTAGAGTTAGCCATTCGGTGCGGCGCTAAGACCGTTAATATTCCCGATACGGTGGGCTACACCATGCCTGAAGAATTTGGTGGGATTATTCGCGGGATCCGTGAGAATGTGCCGAATATCCAACAAGCGGTGATCTCTGTTCATGGTCATGACGATTTAGGGGTGGCCGTAGCCAACTTTCTAGAAGCGATTAAGCAGGGTGCCCGGCAAGTGGAATGCACCATCAATGGAATTGGTGAGCGAGCGGGAAATGCGGCCCTAGAAGAGTTGGTAATGGCCTTACATGTGCGGCGCAGCTACTACAATCCATTTTTTGGATTACCTCTGGATACAGACCAACCATTGACTCATATCAACACTCAAGAGATTTATCGCACCTCTCGTCTGGTCTCCAATTTGACCGGCATGTTGGTGCAACCGAATAAGGCTATCGTCGGGGCGAATGCGTTTGCCCACGAATCTGGGATCCATCAGGATGGTGTGCTCAAACATCGGCTGACCTACGAAATTATGGATGCCCAGACCATTGGTTTAAATTCAAACTCTATTGTGTTGGGCAAACACTCAGGGCGGAATGCTTTCCGGACGCGGCTCAAGGAGTTGGGGATGGAGCTATCAGAGCAAGATCTGAATAAAGCCTTTCTCCGTTTCAAAGAGCTCGCCGATAAAAAGAAAGAGATCTCAGATTTGGATCTAGAGGCCATTGTTAAGGATGAAACCCGCTCTGTGCCAGAGTCTTACCGACTGGAGAAGGTGCAGGTGATGTGTGGCATTCAAGGTTTACCGACAGCAACGGTCCACATTGTGACGCCCGAGGGCCAAGAACTGACTGATGCGGCAGTGGGGACGGGACCTGTGGATGCGGTGTACCAGGCGATTAACCGGGTGATTGAAATTCCTAATCAGCTCATTGAGTTTTCAGTGCAGTCAGTGACAGCTGGGATCGATGCGATTGGGGAGGTCACCATTCGGATCCGGCATGAGGATCGGGTGTTTTCGGGCCATGCTGCAAATACAGACATCATTGTGGCGTCTGCAACGGCTTACATGCATGCACTCAACCGACTCTACTATTCCCTACACTCTGCTCAGGCTAATGCTGATCAAAGGGAGGCTGCAACTCAGAAGATCTAAACGCCTAGATCTAAACCCTGATGATGGATGATGGCTAGGATCCGACAACTAACCTTGTTGGGATAGGATCCTAGCCATCACTAGGCTCAGTTCTGAGGAAACGATAAGCTAGTGTGGTTCAGACAGGATGTTTCAGCACTATGGAAGTCAAAATTCGGAATGCCGTTACACCAACTGGGCAAAAGGTCGCCATTCTGCCCATTACAGGACGATTTGATGCTAAGGCAGCCTCAGAGACCCGACAGTTACTACAGCAGGTGGTGGGTTTTGGTTACCCTAATTTGTTGTTGAATATGTCGAAGGTTACGTTTATGGATAGCTCGGGCCTGGGGGTATTGGTATCAGCGATGCGCAAGTGTCGGACAGCTGGAGGAACGCTGTGCCTGTGTGAGGTGCCTATTGATGTCCAAATGGTGCTTAGCTTAACCTCTATGACTAATGTATTTCAGTGCTTTGACTCCGAAGAAGTGGGTATTACACACTTTCCTGGGCAAAAGCCTCTGTAATCGCTAGGCCTGATTAGACCACTGACACGCCAGAGCAATGGGCAAAACAGCATCAAGGCCCTGAATTTAGGACTCTAATATGCTGCTGTGGATGTTGAAATTGTGGGATTCAAAGTGTTAGAGCACACGCTCTAGCGCGATTACCGTTGTGTTCGGAGTGTAGCCATTAATAAGGGGATAACGGATCCATGACCATTGCTAACCTCAGTCAACGTCAGCTCCAAGGACCCCATACGGGCTATCACTGGACCGGGGACAAGCGCCGCTTTTTTGAAGGGTGGTATTATCGGGTTACACTGCCTGGCTTTCAAGATGGATTTGCGTTTATGTATTCCATTGAGGATCCGTGGGGTAGCAGTCCGTGCAGTGGCGGGATGGCGCAGGTGCTAGGCCTGGGGGATTCTCATCGCTGGCAGACCTATTCTGATGTGGGCCAATTCTGGGCGATGAGGGATCAACTTGCATTGGGCCATTGGGGTGAAGTCCAAAATTTAGGGGATCGGTTACCACCGCAGATGTTGGACCCAGAGAGCTTTTTTCACTATGTGGCATCGGGATATCAGGTGACGGATCGTTTGAATCAGGGTGTGTTTGCAGATGCGACGACCGGATCCTTAGTGCGCTGGTGTTATGCCGTTGAACCAGTATATGAGTATGGAATTCCACCGCAGGCCACGATGGGAGCGCTGTCATTTTTGCCTGTGTTTGAACCGGGGTGGCAGATTTTAACGGCCTATGGTCACGCATCGGGTTGGGTGGAGTGGAATGAGCAGCGATTTAATTTTGACCAGGTACCGGCTTATTGTGAAAAGAATTGGGGGGGAGCATTTCCTCAGAAGTGGTTCTGGATGAATGCGAGTGGGTTTGAACAGGTACCTGATTTATGTTTAACCGCCGCCGGGGGGACGCGAGAGTTGCTTGGCTGGCCACAGGATGTGGGGATGGTGGGTCTCCATTGGCAGGGGCGGTTTTTAGAGTGGGTGCCGGGGCAAGCCGAGATCTCTTGGGTGGTGGGGCCTTGGGGATCTTGGCAGATTGTGGCCAGGCAGGGGAAGTATCGTATAGAGGTAACAGGGGCTACCTCTGAAGCAGGCACATTGGTGTTCAGTCCTACTTCAATAGGGATGCAACAGCTATGTCGTGATACCACCCGAGGCCGGATCCAGTTGAAACTATGGCGGCTGGCAGGGAGTGTAGAAGTCTTAGAACTCGATACTCAGACCCAGTTGGGTGCCCTAGAACTAGGAGGTGGTCCTTGGATAGAGCCTTGGTCAGTTAGGGTGAATTCGTTGGTTTAAGGATCCGGATGAGCCTGATTAACAGGATCCGGATCACTCTGAGATCTTGAACTCTGACGGCTTCACATTTTACTGCTTTACATACCGGAGGGTGTAGGGGCCAGGTTTTGCACCACTGTAGGCATTGGCTCGGATAGTGTAAGTGCCTCGGTCATCTAGGTAAAGAACGGCGAGGGCATTGGTATCTCCGGCTTGATCATCCCCTTGGGCTACCACATCTCCCTCAGGATCAAGAATTTGTAAATAAGAATCAAACACGTCACTGGTCATTTCAACTAGCAACACTTCACCTCGGCGGCCTTCAACTGTGTGCAGATCCATCCAGGTATCGTCTTCGGGATGGAAGTCATCGCCAGGTTCTAGGTTTCCTTGAATGGTCTCCTGCCAATCGGGTTCGGCAATCGTAGTGTATTGAACAGTATAGGATCCGATTTCTCCTCCTTCAAAGGAGTTGGCCACCAGTTCATGATCGCCTGATTCGAGGATCCGAGCGGCCACGAAGGCACCATCCGCAGGACCAGCATCATCATCATCCCACAAGAACACATCATCTGGCCCGTACAAAAACAAATATGGATCGACATTTTGACTAGTCATTGTGGCGAGTAGGATTGCCCCTGAGGGGGAGGGGACAGCAATCTCATCGTAGTAACTATCGTCTTCGGTATTGACTTCATCTCCTTTTTCTAAGGATCCTTCTACCGTGATCACGTCAGCGGCTCCGAATAGACCTTCCTTGAGTTCGGCATGGGCGGGGAGCAGGTTAGTGGCGAGCATGGATCCGAGGGTCAAACATCCCAGCAGGGATGGCATAAACTTCTGCATCTGAGTCTCCTGAACAGTTGCGTCGATGATAGCGCAAGCGCATGGGGAGCCAAGATCCTCAGAATCACGGTCGGTGGGATGGTTGTAAGGTACAGGATAGGATCCTAAGGTTTCTAGTTTACTCCTGGTCTTTACACCGATGATCCTGAAGGTTACGCACATGATCCTGGAGAGCGCGCAGAGGATCCTAAGGAATGAGGATTGAATAACTTGTACAGCAGAAGCGGTTCAGGCAGCGATCTACCCGGCAATCATGACCAAGATTAATTTGAAGTCTCAGCCAAACTGAGTTGTGAGCAGACGCAGGAGCAAGGCCCATACGGGTTTGTGCGGGTAACAATGCTATGGGCGTCGAATGCCTGGATGGAACGAACGATGCAAGAGTTTAGTGAAGAAATTTGAGAGGATACTCGAATGCAGAGACGAAAGTGCAACTGTGTTTCGCACGGTTGAAACTCCAACGGTTAGCCTTCAATACCTAACCTCACAGACAGAAGACTTAAATCCAGACTCCTAGGAAAAACACTTAACTTGCTGCCAATGTCCTTCGGTATCACGGCAGTAATAACAGCCATCCCACCAAGTGCAGAGATCATAATTCAACAGAGAACTCGCATCACCCAACTGCTCAACCACCGAGAACTTCTCATTACGCGGGGTGTGGTCAGCAATCCAATTCAGCTTAGTCTCCAGCTCACTTGAAACAGCCAACAGATTAGGAGAACCCATGATTCCATCCTTCTTGAACGAACATCAGTAAACAGGTCGGCACAGCAAAACGTATCAGTAACTACGGTCCTACTGGCATCATAGCGACAGGGATCCTGGCTGTCCGGTCGAATGAACAAATTTTACATCGATCAACAGAGAGTAAGGAGATAGGTCTTGTCCAGTGCTCCAGACCCAGTGAATACGATCAAAGTCTACTAACCATGAAGAAACTTGAACTGAGGTAATGAGTTAAACCGTTCCTCGCAGGCAGCAGACCAACCACGGTATGATAGGGCCAATCCTAGTGACTATGACTTTCTGTGTCCCTCAGTTCAACAAAGCTATCAAAATGGATAAAAATCTTTTCTGGGTTCTCATCGGTGGCAGTGCTATCTCACTCCTCACAGTTATCTACGTACTGGTGGATGAAGAGATCAAAAAGCAGCGATATCGCCAGGAGAAAAACCAAGAAGCAACTGCTGACCCCCCTTTACCCGCTGAAGCAGCCCCTGAGTCGTCTGAACCCGCTCCTTCAACAACCGCAACGGATCCTGAATCAGCAGCTCCTGGACCAGCAGATCCTGAACCAGCAGCTCCTGAGCCTAGCCCTGAGAAATCTACTCCAGACGACACTCCAGATGAGGCTTCTAGTTCAGATCACTCACAAGATAGCCCGCAGGAGAGTTCCACCGGATCCTCAGATACAGCTGGCAGTTCAACCACTACCCCAGAGGTGAATGCATCAGAGACCTCTCAGCCTTGAGCAGGTTCAGCCACGGATCCGTTGCAGTAACTTGTCAAGAGACTCTACCGGTTTGAACGGATGATGATAACGGTGTGCAACTCATTCACATTTAAGTCTGGAGTCATCTCTTAGACTGTGGAGTCTCAACATGCTGAGGAGGCCTAGGGCTGTCGGCGGGGTTTTGCTTTATCCAGGCGGAGTGGACGGCCCATAAAATCGGATCCGTTGACCTTTTCAATCGCTTCGTCTTCCTCGGAATCCAAAGAGAGCTCTACAAAGGCAAATCCACGCGTCAAACCCGTTTCTCGATCGGTTGGGATAGTGACGTTCTTGACCTCCCAGTATTCACTGAAAAAAGAGGTGAGCTCGTCAGGTGTCGCCTTGTAATTGAGATTACCCACAAAGATAGTCATAATGAACTCAAACGCGCATTGCAAATTGAAGATTGTAACGGGGAAGGCAATATAAATCCATTTACTTGTAGCACGAGGGGTGGACAGAATTCCCAAAGGTCACAGGATGTAAAGGCATCTATCATTGGTCGATGTCTCCTCATATCTCTTAACAAAACAATGGCAGAACGCCTTGATATAGGTTCAGTCCCCGCCACAGCTTAAGATAATCTGAGATTTAGTGTTACGGTTTATTTCAATGTTAGGTAAATTTTTTCAGAAACCTGACCCTCAGGATCCGAATGCCGATCGAGTACCACCGGGCCAGCACCTCACCAACGGGTTTCCCATACTTACCTATGGCCAAACCCCATCGAACTTGACGCCTGAGAATTGGGAGCTGCGCATTTGGGGTGAGATTGAGGGGGAGGAACGGATCCTGTACTGGGAAGACTTGATGGCGTTTCCACAGGAGACTGTCACAGCGGATTTTCACTGTGTTACCCGGTGGTCCAAGCTTGATGTGACCTGGACAGGGGTACGGATTCTGAGGCTACTGGAGGAGATCAAATTGAGTCCCCAGGCGACAGCGGTGATGCAACATTGCTCCGGCGGGTATACGACGAATTTGGTGCTGGATGAGTTCATGCGGCCCGAGAATTTTCTGGTGCATACGCTCGAAGGTGACCCTATTCCAGCAGAGCATGGCGGACCCTTACGGTCTCTGATCCCTCATTTATATGCCTGGAAGAGTGCGAAGTGGCTCACTGGTCTGGAGTTTCTCTCTAAAGATGAGCCTGGTTTTTGGGAGCGGAATGGCTATCACATGCGAGGAGAACCCTTTGCCGAAGAGCGCTACGATGGCTTATTCTAGGCCTGTTTGGGTCTGAATAAAGGTGACCCTGAGTCGGCCGCCTCGGTTAGGGATCCACTGGTCCTTGGTTGAGGAGCTCCTGGCTACATCGAGCGCGCTACACAAACTTATAAAGAGCTAGCTATGTAAAGAGAGTGATCCATTAACGTGTGAATTCCTGCTGCGATGCTGCATCCGGGCCTATGCTGAGAGGGCTGAACTAGAGTCCTGTTGGAGTTCCTCCTATGTCGAATGTCTCCAGGTCACCGAAGCGGGCAAAACCCATTCAGTCTGGTCACTACCCAGCCAAGGAGCTATGCAGTCAATGCGGTCTGTGTGATACCCATTACGTGGAGCAGGTCCGTGATGCGTGTGCGTTTATTCACCAGCAGATTGATGCCTTAGAACTGGAGACCCACGGCACCTCCCGCGAGCAGTTGGCCCAAGGATCCTCTACGCCTGTCGAGTCGGACTACTTCGGTGTGGTGCAGTCGATGCTGACGGCCCGCAAGCAGGATCCGATTCCAGGCGCCCAGTGGACTGGCATTGTGAGCTCGATCGGAATGCAAGCACTAGAGCAGGATCTAGTCGAGGCAGTTGTCTGTGTGCAATCGGACCCTGAGGATCGGTTTAAACCCCAGCCTGTATTAGCCCGGACTCCAGCCGACGTGTTAGCCGCTCGGGTAAATAAACCCACCTTATCGCCGAACCTATCTGTCTTAGATTTAGTCGAACAATCGAACTGTAAGCGGTTGCTCGTCATTGGTGTGGGGTGTCAAGTCCAAGCATTACGAGCAGTTCAAAAGGATCTGGGATTAGACGAGCTTTATGTTCTCGGCACCCCCTGTGTGGACAATGTGTCTCGGGAAGGCCTACAGACATTTCTGGACACCACAAGCCGGTCACCGCACACAGTTGTTCACTATGAGTTCATGCAGGACTTCCGGATCCATTTCAAGCATGAGGATGGATCCGTTGAAAAGGTGCCCTTCTTTGGGTTGAAGACGAAAGAGTTGAAGGATGTGTTTGCGCCGTCGTGCTTGAGTTGTTTTGATTATGTGAATTCCCTGGCAGATTTAGTGGTGGGTTACATGGGCTCCCCGTTGGGCTGGCAGTGGTTGGTGGTGCGGAATGAGCGGGGCCAGCGGTTATTGGATTTAGTGGCTGATACTTTGGAGACGCAGCCGGTGATGTCAAAAGGATCCCGTCATGCTGCTGTGCAACAAGGGATCACAGCCTATGACCAGGCGATGAGTTTACCGATGTGGCTGGCTCGACTGATGGGTGTGGTGATTGAACGGACGGGGCCGCAAGGATTAGAGTACGCCCGCTTTTCCATTGACTCTCATTTCACCCGTAATGCCCTCTTTGTGCAGCGAAATTACCCTGATAAAGCAGATACTCATATTCCTGGTTTTGCTCAGCGGATTGTCTCGCAGTACAAGTTACCTTCTTGAGCTGCGGGTGAGCGTGGCGAGAGAGGGGATGGGGGCTGATGTCGCGGCTTCCATAACGGGCTAACCTTTGACAAGAACAGGTGAGCACAGGCGGCGGAGTCTGGATTGACAGCTTACCTTCACTGTCTAGAAAAGGAGTCCATCAATGATCTGGATACCGGAGACTCTGTCGAATTGGCCCGACGGATCCCTTGCTCTCGCGGCTGCTTTTGGGGTGTTGATGGGGTTGACTCAATGCTTTTTTGGGTATCGACTGTTCAAAGTGTTTCTCGGTCTGTCGGGGTTCATTGTCGGCGCTATCCTCTTGGGTAATATCGGCTGGGTGATCTCTGAAAATGAAGGGCTGGCTTTGATCGCAGCAGTGATGGGCGGCGTGATCGGGGCCGGGGTCAGTCTGTTCCTCTATTTAGTGGGAATCTTTATTGTCGGGGCTTTGATGGGAGGGATCCTTGGCAGTACTTTTTTGAATCATGCCGCGGATCAAGTGGCAGGGATGGCGGATGTAACTGAGATTGTGATCCTGCTGTTAATGGTGGTGTTGGGAGGGATCCTGGCCTTATTTTTTCAGAAGTTGATTATTGTGGCCTCAACGGCATCGACGGGGGCTTGGAGTGCAATCAATGGGCTGGCCTATTTTGTGACGGGATCAGTCGGCCTGGAAGTGGAGCGGCAATCAGAGGCGGCCATCCTCATTACAGTGTGTTGGTTGGCGCTGGCAGCGGTAGGATTAGCGACTCAGTATAAATTGGTGCAGTCGGATGACAGACGTGATCGATTGGTTCAAAGATGATAGCCAAGGATCACCGTGGCTCGCCATTACTCAAGGTAACTCCCGCCATCACTGGGGCTGGTTCAATGGAGATCAGCTTATACGAACGGAGTCCTTCAAGGCGGATCAAGCACCTCCGCTCCCTCAGGATTACTCTATCTGGCTCGCCCGAGTTGCGGGTCCGTCCCCCTCTCCATCGGCCATGATCAGGATCCTCACTCTCGCCGGGATCCCAATGACGGGCCTCTACAGTACACTTGGCCTAGATCGCGCTCTAGCTCTCTGGGCAGCAGGATCCTATTACGGATGGCCCACCTTAGTGATTGACGGCGGTACCGCTCTCACGATATCAGGGGCTGATGGTCATCACCAGTTCATCGGAGGAGCTATTTGGCCTGGACTGGGGTTACAAGCTCAATCCTTACACTACGGAACAGCTGCCTTGCCCCAAATTGAATGGACCGGATCCTTACCCCCCCGTTGGAGTTGTACAACCCCCGAGGCAATTAGAAGTGGGATCCTGTACACAGTTCTAGCGGGATTACGAGACTTTATGAATGATTGGATCCTGCACTACCCGACTAGTTCAATCGTGTTCACAGGGGGTGATGGGGCGATATTGTCGACACGGTGTTTTGACGGATGGGGAGATCAGGATCCGTTGCGGTCATCCTGTTACACTGATGCCCAATTGATTCTGCGAGGCATTGCCCTCTACCGGGCTCATCACTTGGAAGACTAAAGCTTGATATTTAATGAATAAATAGACGGGTAATCGCACAAATTAAAGTAGGCTAAGTTATTCTTTTTGGGGAAGTTGTGAGCCAAGTTAATCAGATAGTCTAACTAATCAAGGCGTTTATTGCCATGCGACTGAAATCTCATGAGTCTCCTAGGGCACAAGGGCGCAATCATCGAGGCCGAGGCGGGAGTGCTCGTAAACGCCAGATTGATAAACGGAACCGAGCTTTACTCCAGCGCCTCCAGGCTAAGCAGAACCCCTCTTCCGTTCGATTCAGTACCCATTCCCATTCAGCAGTACGGCAGGCAGGGCTTGACCCTGTCTTTTTTTGTCTTATAGCTTAATGCTACTAGCCTGAGGATCCGGAGTCAATATCCTGTTCTAGAGGTTTTAGAGCGTAGATGGACAGGACCAGGATTGGTACACTGGGGGCCTACAACGACTTACTTGTTTCTTGCGGTGCTTGCCATGGTAGTTTCAGCCCCTCAGTCAGCCTCCAGTCCACTGTCCCCACCGCCTCCTCTTCTACGGTATGCCTACTACCCTGGCTGTGTAGCCCAAGGGGCATGTCGGGAGCTCTACGACTCTACAGCAGCAGTTACTCAGTATCTTGGTATTGAATTAGTAGAGTTAAAGCAAGCGGCATGCTGCGGGTCTGGAACATTCAAAGAAGAGTCTGAATTGCTCGAAGACACTGTTAATGCTCGCAATTTAGCTCTTGCTGAGGCTTTGAATTTACCTATGATGACTCACTGCAGCACCTGTCAAGGGGTGTTAGGCCGTGTTGATCAGAAACTTAAGGCTGCTCTTCATCACCAGCCCGAGTATGTGGGGCAAATCAATCAGTTATGCAAGTCCAGTGGGTGTGAACATCGCTATCAAGGATCCGGGGCCGTCCGACATTTACTTTGGATCTTAATACAGGACTATGGTTTGGAGCGGTTAGAGCACGCAGTTGAGAGAGTATTGAGTCGCCTCCGCTGTGCAGCCTTCTATGGTTGTTACCTCTTACGGGCACAAGATATTGAGGTGTATGACAATCCTATCAATCCGCCCGCAATGGAACGGGTGTTCGTGGCGCTTGGG
>CAYUEE010000065.1:0-17018 GCA_964443615.1 uncultured bacterium
CCACCCCCTAACCCCTTCGGGGTATAGGCGGAGCACTGCGGCGGATTCTGGTAGTGCGAAAGAGTTAGGGTGCGGGACCGGTTGAGCACTAGCTCGGATCAGCTGTGAGATCTCCCCAAGGATCCAGCAATAGATTAGGATGTTATGACGAAGTATCAAGCAATGAGGCGATTGAGATGGATATCATTACAGTTGGTTGGACTGCGGTCTTAGCATCGTTCGTACTATCGATTGCTATGGTGGTTTGGGGTCGTAACGGCATGTAAGCCATCGCATAATCCCAATCGCATAATCCCATAGGTGTTTCGTAAGGATCGGACGGATGGATGTAGCCAATTCCGGACTGCCGTCCAGTTTGCAACTGGCCTACGGCCTTGTATTTTTGCTTCTACTTTCAGTGACCGCTGGCATTGTTTACCTCACTTGGGTGGACTGGAAAGACCGCCGTCTTCGCAAGCGAGAAGCACCAGCTGCCTCCTCCCCCCGCCAGTCTCGGCAAATGAGGCGTTCAGCCGCCGCTAAAGCCGCCAAAGCAAAGAGCAGCCCAGCCTCGAAGCCAACCAGCAAGTCGAAACGCTAATTCCAGTACCCGTCGTGTCACGGCCGCTTATCTATACCTCTGAGCCCTGGACAGGATCCTTCAGCGAGGTGATTGATGTCCGATCGCCCAGTGAATTTGCTGAGGACCACTGGCCTGGGGCTATTAATTTGCCTGTCCTCTACGATGCTGAACGCGCTCAAGTGGGCACTCTCTACAAGCAGCAGGATCCGTTCACAGCCCGTAAACTCGGAGCTGCATTGGTCACTCACAACATTTCAGGCCATCTTCACTGTCATTTTCAGGATAAGGACCGCACCTATCATCCTCTAATCTACTGCTGGCGAGGTGGACAACGGTCAGAAAGCTTTGGAACAGTGTTAGCTCAAATTGGTTGGGGTGTCACTATCATTCAAGGCGGTTACAAAACGTATCGAGCCTGGGTTCGAGAGCAGCTGCAAACTAGAGTTTCCTTGCTCACTTTACGGATCCTCCGGGGTCCCACAGGCGTTGGCAAAACGTTAATTTTGAATCGGATGGCGGAATTAGGGCATCAAATTCTGAATCTAGAAGGCCTAGCTCACCATCGTGGATCCTTACTGGGAGAGGACTGGACAACCCCACAACCCAGCCAGAAACTATTTGAAACCAAGCTTGTTCAATGCCTACAACAGTTGGATCCCTCGCAACCAGTCTGGATCGAATCCGAAAGTAATCGAGTTGGGGACCTTCATATTCCCGGAACGATGTGGAAGCAAATGCGAGTTGCTAGGTGTGTTGATGTCGAGGCTCCACTACAGGTTCGAGTATCCCACTTGATGAAGGAGTATCCTCACTTAATCGCCCATCCTGATATTTTAAAACGTAAACTGCAGCACTTAGTTCAACATCAAGGCCGCGCCCGCATCCAACACTGGATCCATCTCATCGATCATCAAGCCTGGGACCAGTTTGTCTCCGAGATTTTGGAGCATCATTACGATGTCGCTTATCGTCATTCACTAATTCGAACCTTTAAAGCAAGTCAGCAGATCTTTCAATTGAAGGACCACTCCCTAAACTCTATTGATACCCTTATTCAAACTATGGCAGGGTGTCCATAACGTGTAGAGAGAGAGAAACAGATGCCAACTAGGGTGTCCAAGGGGAACAGATGTCAATCAGACAGTCGTTCGGATCCTGTATTAAAAAGCGGCGTTGTCCATAGAATTCATTGCGGGGTTCTTGAAGGATCCTGAGCCCCATCTCCAAAGCTTTCTGATAAACCGCATCTACATCAGCCACAACAAACGTGACATACATTCCTGTCGGTTTAGACTGATATTCGGGCGGAACTAGCTCGTGATCGCGTTTAATAATGCCATATTCAACATCAGGAGTGTCCGGCAAACACAGTTGAATGTACCAATCACTATCGAACTTCACATTTAAACCTAGCAAGTTTGTGTAGAACGCTTTACTCGCAACTAAATCATCGGAGCAAATGGCTGTGAGGACTCTCATGATAGGGATCCTTACCTCTCTAATGGGTCTGATCTGAAGCTTACCCGTTGTCAGTCAGATTTCAAGTAAAATGATTTTAATGCAGATAATCCTAATGATTGAACGGAGCCCAGCCCCATGATTATACCTACTCAAGCCACGCAGGATGCTGATGTTATTGTGGTCGGCGCAGGTATAGGTGGGCTAGTTGCGGGGGGATTGTTAGCTCGGTATGGCAAGAGAGTGATCATCTGCGAAAGTCATACCATTCCTGGTGGTGCCGGTCATAGTTTTCAACGTCAGGGCTTCCATTTTGATTCAGGACCCTCGTTTCACTGTGGACTAGGGGATCCCGGCAGCTTTAATCCACTTCGTGCCGTGCTAGATATCCTAGAAGAGCCGATTGAAACGATTCCCTACGATCCTATCGGTCACTATCACTTCCCGGAATACACCTTACCCATCCATGCTGATTGGTCCACCTATTTCAAAACCATTGCCGAGTACACCCCCGCAGGATCCCAACAACTCGCTACTTTCCAACACCGACTGCAACCCCTATTTGAGTCACTGAGTGGGATCCCCATAACACAGTTGCGCGCCGACTGGCATCTCATTCCCACGCTGTTGAAATCCTGGCCATCCTTATTGAAAGGACTCCCTCATCTCCCATTATTGCAAGGATCCGTCGGTACTCTCATGGATCAAATGGTTCAGGATCCGTTAGTGCGTCGTCTCATTGATTTGGAATGCTTTTTGATTTCAGGGTTGAAAGCTCACGATACGAGTGTGCCTGTAATGGCTTTTGTGTTTGGGGAACGAGGCCGCTCACCAGTGGATTATCCCGTGGGGGGCGGTGGGGCGATTATTGATGCTCTGGTGCGGGGCTTGCAACGGTGGGGAGGGCAACTGCGATTAGGATTCCATGTGGATCGGATCCTAGTTAAGCACAATCAGGTCATAGGCGTCCAACTTCGAAATGGTGAACGATTAAAATCTTCAACTGTAGTGTGTAATGCAACAGGGTGGGATCTGGTAGATTCCTTACTGGATCCTGGGGTCCTCCCTGAGGTAGAGACGCGATCGTTTCACTCTATGCCCTGTATTGATAGTTTTATGCACCTGCACTTAGGTATTCAAGCTGAGGGATTAGAGGGCCTAACAGGACACCATGTGGTTGTACACGATTCGATCAGAGATATTACAGTACCAGGGAATACCTGCATGATTTCGATTCCTTCAGTTTGGGATCCTGCCTTAGCACCACTGGGATGTCATTGTGTGCATGTGTACTCGCTAGAGCCGTTTGCAAATTGGTCGGGACTCTCGCGTCAGGATGAATCATATCAGCAGTTGAAGACAGAACGAGCGGCCCCCCTTTTTGCTGCTTTAACTCAGGTAATCCCCAATCTAGCCGAGCGGGTTGAATTGTCGGTAATCGGGACACCCTTGACTCATGCCCGGTTCTTGCGGCGCTGTAACGGATCCTATGGCCCTCAAACCTCCCCCAGCCAATTACTGCCTGGACCTGGCACCGCTGTCTCAGGACTCTACCGAGTGGGCGATACAACCCTTCCAGGCATTGGAGTTCCCGCTGTTGCTGCCTCTGGTATTATCTGTGCTAACACGCTTGTATCCCCCGATGTTATCCCGACCTCGGTATAGGCGGATCCCGCCACTGCATCGGATCTAGTTCATGGCAGTTACATCTCTGCCGCAACCGGAACTGTGTCAAGGCAGATCTGTGGCGAAGATTTGTTTTGAAAACTTGTGCCCTTGTGAGTATATAATGGCGAGTATCAGGATTTTATTCAAAGTCTTGTCTTCAACATTTTATCTAGCGAAACCCTCTGTACTAAGGTAGAACCCTCTGTACCAAGGTAGATGGATCCAATACAGAATGGTCCATCACAAAGTTGAACAATCTTGGTTTCGACAATAGGTTTGATGACAGGGACTCAAGCAACTCAACAGCAGCATAGATCCGTCACCCTCAGCATAGATCCGTCACCCTCCTACAAATAACCTAAATCTCAGTCTCAGTAATAGGAGGTAGACCCCGCAGACGACGCAATACATTGAGGTGATAGGGACAATCACAGCCAAACAGAGCGACAGCCGTTTCACTCTCTTCAACCGTGAAATCCATCATCGGATGCTCAGGGTTCTCAACTCCATTCCCCTTGGATATGAGGGCAGGATCCTGTGGCCCCGCTACGGTCCGAGTCTTGGTCAAACTTGAGTCTAGGATGGGGGCTCACGTCACTGAGCTCGTTAGCATAGGCTGGCAGGGTAACGACCAACAGCAGAACTAGGCTGGACACGCTAAGGAGAGCGAGATAGATACGACTCATCGGGTAACCTCTCCTGGCTTCTTGAAGGACAAGGATCCATACGATGCTCGACGTCCTAGCCATTTTTTCGAACGGTTACCCTAAATTGGATGTAGGCTCATCAGTTGCTACAATCATTGGCATCGAGCGATACCTAAACACTGGCTCTGGCTACTGTTCAATTTGAGGATGGTTCTTCCATGTCTGAACGCTCCGGCCCACCTCCTATCGTGTACATTGCGGTTGTCATCTTGCTCGCTGGCGGTGGGTGGTACTTGTATCGGAATGGACTAAGTCTTCCTAACTCGTCAACGTCTCAACCTCAGCCAACCTCCCAAACCCCCTCAGCTACATCACCCTCGCAAACGACCTCCCAAACCAGCTCAAGCGCCTCTTCTCAATCACCCCCAGCGCCGACTCAGGTGCAAATTGATGCCTCTCTCCCGGATCCGACCGTGCTGGCGATGGATGGCAGTGTTTCAATGGTTAAACCGATGCAGGAGTGGCGTAATATCTATGGCCAACAGTACCCCAACACTCCAACTATCTACGGTGTCCCGGATGGTCAACCCAGTGGGTCAAGTGGTGGGCTTCAAAACTTAGCCGATGGCACTGTAGTACTGGCTGCAACATCTCGTCCTCTCGAAGCGTCTGAAGCGCAGGCGGGGATCACGGTTATGACAGTTGGAATCGATGCTATCGCGGTCGTTGTCAGTCAGGACAATCCCTTCAAGGGCAACCTATCGATGGAGCAACTGGCTGGCATTTTCACCGGATCCATCACCAACTGGTCCGAACTGGGTGGCCCTAGCACGCCGATTAAAGTCTATAACCGCTTCCCCGGTGGCGGCACGACAGCTTTATTCCAAGACCTGGTGCTCAAAGGGGATCCGTTTGCACCGGATGGACCTAACTTCAGTACCGCCGAAAGTGACAACACCACCGGATTGTTGCGACAACTAGGCACCGACGGCATTACTTACGCAACCGTTGCTCAGGTGGAAACTCAGCAGACGATTGAGATCTTGCGGATTGAAGGTGTCTCACCGACAGATGATGTCGCAGTTCGCAATGGAGCCTATCCCCTCAGACGGCAACTTTTTCTCGCCTATACAGAACCCACCAGCCAAGCCGTCGAAAACTTTATTGATATTGCTCTCTCATCTCAAGGCCAACAAATTATCCAGAATAACGGATTCATATCGGTGCAGTAACGTGATTGGATAATGGCGACGTAATCGGGCAATTGTAAAGCAATACCTAGACATTCTTAATCGGGAGGCTCCTCATTCACTCTTAGACTAGGGAGATAGCGTTTTGGGAATAAGACGATGATGCCTGCCCCCCCGCCGATTACTCCCCACCAGATGAATCTCCTTCGAGCTGTAACTGCGATGGCCTGGGCTGATGGTGTTCTAGAGCCGGCAGAAGTTGACATGATGTCGACACAACTGTCCCAACACTTTGCTGCGGATCCTGGGCAGCAGGCCGCACTAGCGCAAGAACTCAAAGACTATTTCAGTCAAAATGTCCCTATTGATGAAGTATTACCCCAAATTACTGGTGAAGCTGACCGCCGCCTGATTCTCAAGTTAGGATATCTTGTTGTTGCCGCCAGTGCTCGACAGCCTGGTGAACCAATGGTCAATATGGACGAAGTAGAGGCATTTCAACACTTGGTTGAGATTATGAATTTATCCCCTAAAGTGGTGCATGAAGTGTCAGAAGAGGCTCGTCTTCAACTCAGCACTAGCGATGTTGAGCCGATGGAAGCCCTAATTCAAGGGTTCACAGAACACTACAGCTAGGATCCTACTCCAATAGGATCCTACTCCAACAAACTTATTTCATTCACTCGCAATGGTCATGACTGGAGGGTAATGAGTGCGATCCAAAGCTTGAGCCTCACCCCCTCGCTGGAAGTGGGCCTAGTAGGGTATCTTGAGCAGGATCCTTGTGATGAGCGTGGCAGATGACTCAACAAACGGATTTAGATAGGTCCCGGGTGGGCACCGAGCGAGTCTTGGCAATCTTAGGTTGCGGTGGGCCGTTGGCTAGTCAGGTCTCCTCACCTAGAGGCTATTGTTGGCTCCAGCGTTGTACTCTCACGTTGGGCCTTGTCGTGCTCATGGGCTGTGGCGAGACGGGTGATTTGCAGCAGCTCCTCAAGGTCAATCAGTGCTCGGGCTGCAGTCTTAGTGAAGCCGATCTCAGCCAAGCCGAATTGAGAGGGGCTAACTTAAGCCGTACCAGCCTGTGGAAGGTAAATTTGCGGGGGGCCGACCTCAGCAAGGCAGACTTAACCCGAGCCGATCTCAAAGGGGCAAACCTGGTGGCGGCAAATCTCAGTGGTGCGACGTTACAAGGCGCCAACTTATCAGGAGCTAACCTCACTGGGGCTAACTTATTAGGCGCTGATCTAACAGAAGCGAATCTGAGTGAGGCTCGGTTGTGGAGTGCCGATTTGCGTTCGGCTGACTTACGAGGCACGGTGCTGTGGAAGGCCTCATTCCGGGGAGCAAACTTGGTGCAGACAGATCTACGGATGGCCAATCTATCGGAAGCGGATCTGCGACAAACTAATCTGCAAGTGGCCAAATCGTGGTTTGCTATTTTCGAGAACAGTGTTTATGACGCCGAAACGATTCTACCGGACGGGGTGGATCCAGAAACCGCTAGGATGAAGCTGAAGTAGGCTGACCTGGGGTCTCTAACGGATCCTGCTGATGGGTCCTAACAGATCCTGCTGATGGGTCCTGCGACAGGTCCTGCTGATGAGCCCCAGGTGAGTCAAACGGGTCAAGACTGATGACCACAGATCTGAGCTGAATTCATGTGAGGGAATCATGACAAAGGTTGGGAGTGTTGCCGAGCTTCTCAGTCACTACCGTGAAGACGACCTAGATTTAAGCCAATCGGAGTTATCAGGATCCGATCTCAGCCAACTCCAGTTGCAGGACATTGACCTCGGGTCCGCTGTTCTCATGGACTGCAATTTGACAGAGGCGAATCTAGAGCGGGCCTACCTGTCTAACAGTCGCATGAGTGCTACTAACTTAACGCGAGCCTGTTTAAAAGTGGCCACTGTTGTAGAGGCTCAGCTCGATCGAGCGGACTTAACTGAGGCTAATCTTAGAGGAGCTGACTTAACAGGATCCGACCTCACCGCCGCTAATCTCCAGGGAGCGGACCTGATGAGTGCCAAGCTGGACAAGTGCATTTTGAAAGGTGCTCAACTTCAAGGAGCCCACCCTAAATTCACCTCCTTCCGTGACGCCATCTACGACAAAGCCACCACGCTAGCTGAGGGTATGGATCCAGATCGTCTGGGGATGATCATGAGTGATGAAGGCTAAACGGATCAACGGAGGTCTCTGCGTTGTCTAATCTGAGGCTGGTAAAGTCCGAGAGTTGATAATTAAAGGACTTCTCCATGCCTAAGCTGAAGCCCCAAACACCTGCCCCTACCCTGCAAGTGCCACTTCTGAGTGGATCAACGTGGACGTTAGCAGATCAAACCCCTGAGGCGTTCACGATGATTGTGTTCTACCGAGGTCTGCATTGTCCCATCTGCAAGGGGTACCTCCGCGATTTGGATCGTCAAGTGGCGGATTTCAAGCAGAAAGGGGTCTCGACGGTGGTGATTAGTGCGGATCCGTTGGATCGGGCACAGTCAACCCAGGAGTCTTGGGAACTTCAAAATCTTGAGATTGGCTACAACCTAACCCACCAGCAGATGACGGAATGGGATCTCTACATGTCCAAAGCTATCAAGGCTGAGGAAACGCCCCTATTCTGCGAACCTGGGCTGATTCTGGTGAAACCGGATAACACGTTGTACTACATCGCATTGAACAGTATGCCGTTTGGTCGCCCCTCTTTCAAAGAGATGTTAGGTAGTGTTGGTTTTGTCTTGGAGAATAATTACCCAGCTCGGGGTGAAGTTTAGTGTGTTTCAGATGAATCTGTGAAGTGAGGATCAGGATCCTGTTAATTAACCTATCCATACAACTCGGGGGACAGGATCCTAATCACACCGCTAGTTTTGCAATACGGCCAAACAAAAGTTAAGGGACAAACCGCAGTCTGTCCCCACATGCATCAACCCACATACATTAGACGAAGGCCGTGTTGAATTAGTATGCCAAGCCCATGCTACGAGTGGTTTCGGGACCAAGGTACACGCGAATGCTCAAGAAGTCTGTGGGGCAAGCTGTTTCGCAGCGCTTGCAGCCAACACAGTCTTCAGTCCGAGGAGAAGCCGCAATAATGCCAGCTTTGTTGCTACCTTCCCAGGGCACCATCTCTAATACATCTGTGGGGCAAGCCCGCACACACTGGGTGCAACCGATGCAGGTATCGTAGATTTTAACTGAGTGGGACATCCGTAATCTCCAGTCTTAAAAACGGTTTGACACAAGGATCCAGCCTGGTTACCCAAAGCCTGAGCTCAGTGTACTGTAGGGCCAGAACTCAACTAAGCCAGCGTCGCAAAAATTAAGGGAATGTAACACGCCTGAGCGCCCCAAGCCTCTGTTACCGTAGCGAGAAGATGATCAGGATCCTCTGGGATCCGGCACCGACCTGTCCTTGAGTCCGAGAACCTGCTGTGAGTCAAAGCTATCGCTATTCAAATCATCCATTCCGCTTTTTGCTCTATCTGGAATGGTCGCTCTTAACGGTGGCGGCGGTGGTGGAGCTGTTCACCTCGATTTCGCCGTCGCCTGTGTTGGGGATCCTGTGTTTGATTGGGTTTGGGGCGATGGGGCTTTATCTGCCGGTCGGATCCAGGCGGTTGGCGCTGCTATACACACTGCTGGAGTTTGGGCTAGTCGGAACAGTGGCTTGGATGGGTAATGTGCGGCTGATCGCGTTCATGTACGTGCCGCTGATGGTGCGCAGCTGCTTGATCCTGCCGTTGGTGGGCAAAGTCAGTGTAGCGGTGGTGTTGACGGTCCTGTTCATTGTGTCGCTGAATCACCGCTTGGAGACCGTGGATCTATTTTTTATTTTGATTGATCCATCCTATCGAGTGTATGTGTTGCTGACGGTGAGTGTGGTATTTGCTCTCAGCGTGATTTTTGTCTCACTTCTGATTAACTCATTACTGGTAGAACGGCAGGGGCGGGAGAAGCTCGCCTTAGCGAACGAGCAGCTGCGTCAGTATGCCCTCCGGATTGAGAAGTTGGCGACGCTGCAGGAACGGAACCGAATTGCGCGGGAGATCCATGATTCGTTGGGGCATTCACTGACAGCGCTCAACATTCAGATTGAAGGTGGATTGAAATTATGGCAAGCCAGTCCTGACCAAGCCCTCTCCTTTTTGCAGGAAGCGAAGCGTCTAGGATCCACTGCCCTCCAGGATGTCCGAGAATCGGTTTCAGCGTTGCGCTCAGACCCGTTAAAAGGAGAATCCCTAGGGCAGGCAGTGACAAAACTGACTCAGGAATTTCAACGCACGGCTGGTCTCAGTCCGATCTGTGAATTAGCTGTGGATCCAATGCATCCGTTGCCAGTAGATGTGGAGGGGGCAGTCTATCGGATTATTCAAGAGAGTTTGACCAATAGTTGTAAACATGCGAAAGCAACACAGGTCCATATTCAACTGATGACGACTCAGACTGACTTGCAGTTGATGATAGCGGATAACGGGAAGGGGTTTCAAACGACGCAAAATACTACGGGCTTTGGATTACAAGGGATGCGGGAACGGACAGAAGCTCTAGGTGGTAGCTTTACATTAGAGAGCGCGCCGGGATGCGGCTGTCGGGTTGAGGTCAGGATCCCGTTGGCCGAGCGAGGTGCGATGACTGCCTATGTTTGAATAATGGACTAGAACAGACGGGAAGGCCTGTTGGATAGAGTGTGTTGGAAAAGAGTATTGGACAGAGTGATATGACTACACAGGATGGGACAGAACCAATTCGGGTGTTACTGGTGGATGACCAGAGCATCATTCGGCAAGGCTTGAAAGCATTACTACAACTAGAGCCGGATCTAGATATCGTGGGGGATGCAGATAATGGGCAAGCAGCGCTAGAGCATATCAAGTTATCCAAACCGGATGTGGTGTTGATGGATGTGCGGATGCCCGTGATGGATGGGGTAGCAGCCACGACGGCGATTATGCAGCAATTTCCCGCGATGAAGGTGTTGATGCTGACAACATTTGATGATCAGGAGTACATTGCAGAAGCGTTGCGGGTAGGGGCAATGGGCTATTTACTCAAAGATACGCCGTCGGAGGAGTTAGCGCAGGTGATTCGGTCGGTGTACAAAGGCTATGCCCAGTTTGGCCCAGGTATTTTTCAAAAAGTCCGGCAGTCAATGGATAGCCAACCATCCGTAGAGCTCCCACCTGGATTCAATGAGTTGACAGCTCGGGAAAAGGAGGTCCTCAGCTTGATTGCGACGGGGGCCAGCAATCGTGAGATTAGCAAACAACTCTATATTTCAGAAGGAACGGTCAAGAACCACGTAACGAATATTCTCAGTCGCTTGAACCTACGGGATCGAACTCAAGCTGCCCTATTTGCTAACTCGGTGCTCCACTTGTTGAAAGGTGATGAAAGCTGATGAATCAGAGCATTAAGGATGTCAATCATGAAAACTAGGTCGGAACCAGCAAATATCCTAGGGAGGCTAAGTGAGGCTTGAGTAGCCCGGAGTGACATCTGATTTACCTGAACCAACAGCCAAGTGGTCCAAACTGATATCCAAGTGATCCAAACTGATATCCAAGTGGTCCAAACCGACATCTGAGTGGTCCAAACCGACATCTGAGTGGTCCAAACCGACATCTGAGTGGTCCAAACTGACATCTGAGTGGTCCAAACTGACAGTCGAGTGACCCCAAGTGAAAGCAGAGTAGTCACCCCCCTCATCCTCGCAACTGAGACTGACAACCGAGGGATCCTGACCCCACAGTATTGTCGGAAAAAGCAGCAACAGTTCTGGTAAAAGTCTTAACGGAGCGGCTGACCAGGTCACCTAAATCACCTAACACCACACTAGTGCAGTAATTGACATCCTCTCCCAGCAACCCTAACGGGTATGCATGGAGATTCCCTGGTCAAAACAGTGAGGCTTGAGGAACAGTATGCTCACTCTTCATCCTCTAACACTAAAGACCAATCTTCTGCTAACCCTGCTTCCCCAAACCGACGCGTGATCCAATACGGCTCGCCGGCCCATCGTGTGAAGAGCTCCCGCTGATGATCAGCATATTCCTGCTTCAGAAGAGCAAGTTCTAATTGGGCTTGCCGCTGGGCAAATCCGTTCAAATTCTGCTCAATATACTGATATATTTCTTCTACAGCAACCTTAAAGGAACACACTTTCGTAGCCATCACATTTAATCCAATCCACTCAACATCTTTACTGTAGATAAACACATTGAAAAACGAGGTCAGCCAACGAGCGGAATCAAATCCGCTGAATCTCCATATTAGTTGCGAGTCTGTCTGAGTTATCTCTACCGGTTGGGCTCCCGCCTTAGCAGTTGTGCATAGATCATTAGGATATTCGCTTAACTGCTTGCGACTCGTGCTGAGATCCCTCCAGACATTTTGCCACCCCATTTTTGCCGCATCCGGATCCGGGTCGGGTTAGTGTAGAAATACCTCAATGACGACCCCGGCATATACCGCTTCCGACACTTGAGCTATCCACTGGCGAGGAGGATCCTTTGCACGAAATTTCCATCACCTGGGCTGATTACCATCGCAAAATCGAGGAGTTAGCTATCAAAATTCACGACAGCGAATGGACGTTTACTCAAATTGTCTGCATTGCCAAAGGCGGTCTGCGCATTGGGGATACCCTTTCCCGGTTGTTTGATGTGCCCTTAGCGATCCTCTCGGCCTCCTCCTACTCCGGTCCTGGCAATCGGCAACGGGGATCCTTAGTCTTCTCGCGGGATCTGGCCATGACTACGGCTAACTTAGGGGGGCATGTGCTGCTCGTAGATGACTTAGCCGACTCGGGGGCCACTCTCAAACGCAGCGTTGAATGGCTGAAACACCACTATGGGTTTTACATTGAAGAAGTCCGTACAGGTGTCCTTTGGTACAAAGCGGCTTCCATCTATGCCCCCAATTACTACGTCGATTACTTGCCGGATAATCCCTGGATCCATCAACCTTTTGAACCCTACGAACGTATGACACCAGACCAATTGAGTCAAGCTATCAAGCAAGCCCAAACCTAATTCTCTTGACCTAGGATGACCGGATCCTACTCCTGCAATGGGTTCAGCTGACAGCCTTCAATCCGCCAGGATCCTTCATACCGCCCCATCACGTAAAATGCACGGTAAAGGGATCCATTCTGAGCCATGTACAATACCGGCTGCACAGGGATCCCTTGAGCGATCACAGCATCTTCAAATACTACAGAGCGAGGTCGGTAAACCGGATCATAACTATTGGCGACCATCGCCATAAACAGAGTCACCGAGGGGAATAGGTCTTGGATCCCCGGACTCGCTAGAGCATAGGCTGCCTCTCCATCACCCTGCTGAAAGGCTTGAAGTTGCTGCTGAATAACATCTCGAATTAGGGCTGGGTCACTCTCGTTGAGGGGCATGATGCTTAGGGTCGTGGATCCTCAATCACCGTCGAAGGAGTGGGAATGGCCTCATCGATGGTAAACCGAATAGTCCGCCGATTCACGTCTGCGCCTAACTGCATCTCCATAGTGGGGTTAGCCAACCGATCCATACAAACTAATAGGCGGCGAAGATGGGGGGTACTGGCTCCAGCTGTAGCATCTAATTTATCAGCAAGGGCAGTGAACCGTTTCCAGGTGGTATAAAGCCTAGCTAGAGTTTGCTCCAATTGGGTCGCCTGGTTCATCAGGTCTGCGGTGAGGTTTAGGGATCCGAGTCGCAATGCTTCATCTAGAGCACTTTCAAGATCCAAATCGGGGTTGTCCAGACATTGCACCTGAGAGGCTGATTCTAGATAACGGGCCAGATAGCGAGCATCTGAAGTTACTTGCTTCAACGTATCAACATCAGGACTTGCTTCAATTTCCGTTTGCAATGACTTTTGATGGGATTCGGGCAGCTTTTGGAGTTCCTTCACCAAGGGAGCCATGTAGCGTGTCGGAATCGAATTGGCCGCGGCTTTTTCCCGCACAACTTGAGGGACTAAATCTGAGGTCATTGCCGTCCACTGGTCGGAGAGTTCCCGTACATCCCGACGTGTAATCCGATTTCCTTTCTGGGCCGACTCCGCTACCATTTGCTGAACTTCAGGGGGCGCTTGAGCCGTTTCGACAAAAGCTCGTTTACTGAAGCGTTCCACAGAGTCTGTATCCAGCGTTTGTGTATCTAGGAGAGTATCAGCACTATCAGCTAGCTCGATCCAGCTGTAAGCCTGACTCTTACTGATTTCGTGATCCTTCAACCAATTGAGGAAACCCGCTCCACGACTATCCCCGTTAAACCGTTCCCGCTCACGAATCACCCGCAGGATCCGTCCGCGCCAAATATCTGTCTGCAGATCAAAGCGATCACACACAAACCAGGCCTGATCCACCTGAGTCCGGAAGTCGCTGTCTGACATCTGGTCATCTTGAGGATCCGGTAATCGCAATCCTAAGTCACTGAGATCCCGATTCACGAGACGCTCTAGGTCTCCTCCTGTCAACTCTTCACTTGCAGTCAGAGCCGCTATCTCCATTGCTTGCACCATCACCTCTCACCTATCACCAACACAGAGGCCTCATTATGACACGAGCGGTTGAGATGATGTTGTTTAGCGAGGCGACTCTAGCTATGATCTAAGCCTGCATTGAGTTGCTATGCCCTGTGTCTGTCCGTTTCTACCGCCATCTACTGCAATCGCTCACCCAAGGATCCGTTGTGGTGGCTACTGTGGTGCAGGTGAAAGGATCCGTACCGCGTGAGGTGGGGGCCAAGATGGTGATTTATCCCGATGGTCAAACCTATGACACCATTGGGGGCGGGGCGGGCGAAGCTAAGGTGATTGCAACCGCTTTAACGGTATTTAAAACGGGCTTGAAGCAGTGGGTTGAAATTGATTTGTCTGGCCATCAGGATCGAGAAACTCAAGGGGTCTGTGGGGGCTGGATGTTGATCTGGCTAGAGTGCTGGTCCGATCGGTGGGCCTACTCACTGGTGGAAGCGGTCCTAACCGTCTTGCAAAGCCATCACTCGGCAGCGTTAGTGACCTCTTTGAGCCAGGAGGCTATTCCCCGACTCCAGCTAGAGTTCCCAGAACAGCTCACTGGATCCTCTCCCCCTGTCCTGAAGCTTTTGAATTTATTTGTAGAGCGGTTAGATCCGGATCCGGTACTGGTCATTGTCGGTGGGGGACATGTGGGCAGCGCTGTAGCTAGTTGTGCCGATTGGCTTGACTTTCAAGTGATCCTGCAAGATGACCGACCCGAGGAATTACAGTCTGTTGAGGTATCACCCACTGTCCAGTTGACCCACGGATCCGTAGATACGATCTTGGCGGCTCTACCACCCTCAGTAGACCTCTACGTTGCCCTAGTGACTCGCAGTTATCACCATGATCTCTCTGCTCTGCGGATCCTATTCAAAACCTCTCCCCGTCTTGCGTATGTGGGAATGATGGGGAGTCAGCGCCGGATTCAGACAGTCTTTCAACACCTACGCCAGGAGGAGATGCCAGAAGAGTGGTTACAACGGATCCGGGCGCCGATTGGGCTGAAGATTGGAGCTCAGACGCCAAATGAGATCGCTCTCAGCATCTGTGCTGAGTTAATTGCTGTTCAAAACGAGATGTAAAGATGGAAAATGCCCAATCGACATCGAACCAGGCATTTCTGTTGATATTAAACGAATTATGGTTGGTTGAACGGATCCTGACTAGTCTGGGTTAGAGATCTAGGTAAGGCGATCCCTATGAAATCAGGATCCTATCAACGGACTGCTTAGTCCCAGGGATTGCTACCTGTAAACTTATACGTTGCAGGATCCGGGTTGTTGCCAATGTTGCGGTCAACTTTACCGATCTTGTCACGGCCTTCATTAGCTTTCTCTGGGAAGACACCATCCTTAGGATGAACGAGAACCGGGTCTTCGCCAGCTACGATTCGGAAAATTTGATAGTCTTTGATTTTGAAATCACCGATCAACTGGGCACCCAGGGCCAAGCACTGCTCTTTGCGAGCTAGCGTTAGCATGTTCTTGCCTTCAACCATAGTCGCCGCACCGCTGGTGGGCATTTCAAACACCTGACCGGCTTTCCCTGTCCAGGTAATCACATACTTTTCTTCACGGTCCGCAGCACTCAATAACCCGCCAGTGGATCCGCCAAACTCAGGCAGCTTGCCATCAATACGGGGATCCCCTTCTTTCAAAGCCTGCATAGTATACCCTCATCATGACGTTGAACTGCACAGCCGCGCGTCTTATGGAACTCGGGCACTGCACATGCAGAAAATAGTACCACCGGCGGATTTCTTCCCCAGAACAGCAACTCAGAACTGTAATAGAACGTTGCAGTCATCACGATGATGGCTGATGGATATCCTTGATTAAAGCCGGATCGTACCCATTATAAATTTCGGTTAAGCTGCATAAAGAGCGAACGACCCAAGTGTCATGACCGTACTGCTATCTAATTCTGTTAACCGACTGGTCAGCCGAGCCCTGGCCGGAGATGAGTTGTCACCTGAGCAAGCGCTGCAGCTATTGACTCAAACGGATCCTGAGGCCAAAGAGACCATTCGAGCGGCAGCCGATGAGCTCAGAGCTGAGCTAGTGGGCGAACCCGTCAGTTATGTGATTAATCGTAACGTTAACTTCACCAACATCTGCGAGCAACACTGCAGCTTCTGTGCATTCCGGCGAGATGCGGGTGCAGACGGATCCTATTGGCTTGATCTAGAGGTCATTCAGCAGAAGGTCCGGGAAGCGGCGGCGGTGGGGGCCACAGAAATTTGTTTGCAAGGGGGGCTCAACCCGCAAGCTCAACGGCATGGATCCGCGCTCAATTATTATGTGGACTTGGTCCAAGGGATCCTATCGGTGGTCCCCGGGATCCATCTCCATGCGTTTTCACCTCAGGAAGTGCAGTTTATTGCGCGCCAGGATGGGATCTCGATTGAGTCAGTGATTCAGGCGCTACAGGCAGCAGGGATCGGATCCATGCCTGGGACAGCGGCGGAGATTCTGGTGCCTGAGGTCCGGCGACGATTGTGTCCGGAAAAAATTACAGCGGTGGAATGGCTGGAGATTGTGGCGACGGCTCATGCGGTGGGAGTGCCCACTACCTCGACGATGCTCAGTGGTCATATTGAATCGATGGCGGATCGGGTGCAGCATTTGGAGGCGTTACGGTCGTTGCAGAAACAGTCCCAGGCACAAGGAGCCCGAGGCGTTACGGAATTTATTCTGTTGCCGTATGTGGGAGAGTCGGCTCCAAAGGCGTTGCGGCACAAAGTGGGTCGTGATCAGCCGGAATTGCAGGATGCGTTGGTAACAATGGCAGTGGCGCGGTTGTTCATGGGGGCATGGATCCGCAATCATCAGCCGAGTTGGGTGAAGTTGGGATTAGAGGGGGCAGCACAGGCCTTGAACTGGGGCTGCAATGATATCGGGGGGACATTAATGGAGGAACACATTACCTCGATGGCAGGGGCAAAAGGGGGGACAGGTCAGCCGGTAG
>CAYUEE010000065.1:17028-24772 GCA_964443615.1 uncultured bacterium
CCCCCCCCCCCCACCCCCCCGCACCCCCCCCCCCCCCCCACACCCCCCCCACCCCCCCCCCCCCCCCCCCCCCCCCCCCCCCCCCCCAGGTCAGCCGGTAGAGACGTTACAACAGGCCATTACTTCGGTGGGCCGGCCGAGCTGGCAACGGACGACGATGTATGAAGAGGTGACTTAAATCGTCGTAATTTCAACAGATTGGCTTCAATGGTTATGCTGGAATTGTTGAAGGTGTGCTCGGCCTAGGATCCGAGTTGTAACAATAGATTGGCTCCTATCTGGCCTAAAGGATTACTGTCCCACTGAATCTGCATCGGTCAGGCAGAGTTGTGGGGCATCAGATCTGGGTTTAGAGGGTGTCATCCGTGAACCGGCGGTGCCAAACCGTCAGCGCAATCGCCAGAGCATCCGCCGCATCATCCGGACGAGGGATCCGCTCCAACCCCAGTTCCCGCATCACCGCCTCTTGAATCGCCCGCTTGTCTGAGTTCCCGTAGCCCGTCAGGCTTTGCTTCACCTGAGCCGGTGTAAACTCCGCTGGATGCACCTGATGCTGACCTAGCACCAACAGGATCACCCCCCGCGCCTGCGCCACTTGAATCGTATTGCCCATTTTGTAGAAAAACAGTTTTTCCAGACCCACCCGATCCGGCTTTATTTGTTCAATCAGCGTCGTCAAGTCCTCATACAACGTCTGCAACCGCTCTGAAATCGGGGATCTTGCTGGCGTCGACACTACCCCATACTCCAACGGTTCAACGCAATTAGACTTAAGATCCGCTCGTACAAACCCAAACCCCATCGTGGCCAAGCCCGGATCAATCCCCAGAATGATGGTCATAGCAGGCTGAGACGATAATTCGTATTCTCCTGCCAGCCTAGCGCCACCGGATCCGACTGGGTCCCCCACGATTGCAAGTCAGGTTGGGTATAGGTTACCGTCTTGAAATCTTCCCGTAACGCTTCAATGGGATCCCCACCACTCGCAACGAGCCAGGCTAAAGCCCCCACATTCGGCAGATTCACCACCCGTAACAGCAAATTCAAAATCTCTTGACGATAGGTCTGAGTCCCTCGTTCTGGCTTGTACCAGTGTAGAGATCGAGTACCGGAGGATTCCAACCCCACCTGCATAACCACAGCCTCGGCCCCGAATAGAACTGCTGCTTTGGGACGTTGATCTCGCTGAGCCACTAACTCTTCTGCTGAGGTTAAACGACGGAGATTTTCTTGCCACAGAGCCCGTTGAATCACCGGATCCGTTGAACTACTGGAGCTAGGCAACTCAGCGGGATAGACCGCCAATGTCAGTAGATAGGTTTGCAGGGCGTGGGGCGGGGTCGGCGGATGGGAGTTGAGATATTGAATGTTGTGATCATTTTCTTCCAGAAGCAGAGGCACCCGCTCGATCACTTCTAGCCCAAAGCCTTTCAACCCACTGATCTTGCGAGTGGTGTTGGTGAGAAGTCGCATTTGACGGATCCCTAAATCCCGTAAAATTTGTGCCCCAATGCCGTAGTTACGGAGTTCTGATTCCAGGCCATGACGGGTCCGGGTCAGCCCCATGTCTTGCAGTGTATAGGTCTTCACATGTTCCACAATATGGGATCCACGTTGGCGACTCAGGTAGACGACAACCCCTTGCCCCTGATGGTCAATCATCTTGAGGGCTGTTTCTAACTGGCGGCGAGAGTCAGACTGGAGGGCACCCAGGGTATCGCTCAGAAAGTCTTCTGTATGCACGCGGACAAGGACAGGCTGCTCAGAAAAGTGATGAGGATCCCCTTTAATCAACGCCACATGTTCCAACTGATCCAACGCGTCACGATAGGCCACCAATTGAAAGGATCCAAACTCCGACTGAAATGAAGTGGATCCTTCCCGATGAACGAGATGCTCATTCTGCAGGCGATACTCAATGAGGCTAGCAATGGTGATGATCTTCAAATCAAACTGGCGAGCATACTCCCACAAATCGGGTAAACGGGCCATGGATCCGTCGGCATTTTGAATTTCGCAGATGACCCCGGCGGGATAAAGGCCAGCTAACAGAGCTAAATCAACCGCAGCCTCTGTGTGACCCGCTCGTTTTAATACCCCCCCATCGCGGGCTCGTAACGGGAAAATATGGCCAGGTCGCCGTAAATCATCAGGACGGGTCGCTGGATGGATCGCGGCTTGAATAGTGCGAGACCGATCGGAGGCGGAGATGCCAGTGGTGACGCCAAACTGGGGGCTACCATCAATGCTAACGGTGAAAGCGGTCTGGTTACTATCGGTGTTGTGACCCACCATTAACGGGATCTCCAGCTCATCTAGGCGGGATCCTTGCATGGCGAGACAGATGAGACCGCGAGCTTCGGTGGCCATAAAGTTGATGGCAGCCGGTGTGGCAAACTGCGCGGCGCAGACTAAGTCCCCCTCATTCTCCCGATTTTCATCATCCACTACGATGATCTGTCGCCCTGACTTCAGATCCTCTAGGGCCTCTGCAACAGTGTGGAAGGTGGCCGTGGAAACACTCACGTTAGGTTCTCAATGAGATGTGTTAACAGTTCTTAACTATCATTATGCCCTAGTCCGACCCGTGGGAGGGGGACCGGGCGCGTGGCAGGAGTCAATCTACGTTAGAGTCAGGAAGCACCGTTCGGGCGAGATGATGGTATATCCCGACTTCAATCGTTTCACAGAACTAGCACAGCAGGGCAATTTTATTCCGGTGTACCAGGATGTGGTCGCGGATCTGGATACACCCGTCTCAGCCTGGTATCGAGTCTGTGCCGGCCAGCCTTACTCGTTTTTGCTGGAGGCGGTGGAGGGGGGGGAAACCCTTGGTCGATACAGTTTCCTCGGATCCGATCCGGTCTGGATCCTGGAATCCCGTGGATCCCAAGCGGTGCAGCGGTTTCGGGATGGTCGTGTGGTGATGTGGGAGGGGGATCCGTTCGAGACGTTGGCGGGCTGTTTGGAGCCGTATCACCCGGTCCACTTGCCAGAATTGCCCAGCAGTATTGGCGGTCTGTTCGGCTATTGGGGCTACGAGATGATCCAATGGATCGAGCCCACCGTGCCGATTTTTCCTGGATCCGATACGGACTTCCCCGATGGCTTATTTATGCAGGTGGATAGTATTCTCCTGTTCGACCAGGTGAAGCGGAAGATTTGGGTCGTTGCCTTTGCCGATACCCGCTTAGGAGTAGAAACGGCCTACCATCAAGCGCGAGAGCGGGTGGAATCCTTACTTCACCGACTTCAGGCTCCTTTTTCCCCGGCTGAGTTAGCCCTGGATTGGCATGCCCGTCCCGCGTGTATGGACTCGGTGACCAGCAGTACGACACCGGATCAGTTCTGTCGCATGGTGGACACCGCCAAGGAGTACATCAGAGCTGGGGATATCTTTCAAGTCGTTCTCTCCCAACAGTTCAAAACGCAGTATACCGGGGATCCGTTTCAACTGTACCGATCCTTGCGCCTGGTCAATCCGTCACCGTATATGGCCTTCATGCAGTTTAATGACTTTTACTTGATTGGCTCCAGCCCGGAAGTGATGGTGCGCTTAGAACTACAGGGCCGTCAACGGCGGGCAGTCGTCAGACCCATTGCTGGGACTCGTCCCCGTGGGGCAACCCTTGAAGGGGATAATGCCTTAGCGGAGGAATTGTTGAAGGATCCGAAGGAACTGGCTGAACACGTGATGCTGGTGGACTTAGGTCGCAATGATCTGGGCCGGGTGTGTAATTTAGGATCCGTGCAAGTCAACGATTTAATGACCATTGAACGCTACAGTCACGTGATGCATATTGTCAGCAATGTCATCGGCTCGCTGGCGGAGGATAAATCAGCCTGGGATCTGCTCAAGGCCACGTTTCCAGCTGGGACGGTGACCGGATCCCCGAAAATTCGGGCGATGCAAATCATCTACGAATTGGAGGGCCTACGGCGAGGTCCCTATTCCGGATCCTATGGATACTATGACTTTTCCGGTCAATTGAACACGGCGATTACCCTCCGAACGTTATGGATTAAGGATCAAGTGGTCACTCTCCAAGCTGGGGCCGGAATTGTGGCTGATTCGGATCCGTTGAAGGAGCATGAGGAATGTTTGAACAAGGCACGGGGACCTTTAGCGGCACTAGCTAGTCTGGGGTAACTTGGTCGCCTGCTGCTTCTTAATATGGGCCAACACTATCTGCATTCGAAATCCCATCACCTGCCTCTCTTCAGAGCTGGCCACCTCTAGTCCTCCTGCTTTCAGGAGATGGACGTAATTGTGAGTATATGACTGTTCATATCCTAGGATCCTTGAATTAGTCTCTGTGCTGGTATCGTAATCTCCGTGAAGGGGCTCAATCAACAGCAGCATTGATCCTGGTGCGCGCGCTTTCAAGATTTGGATCAAACGCTTCATTGAGCCTTCTGATAAATACTCCAGCACTCCACCATTGGTGTGATACAGAGTATTTGGTGTTGCATTAGCCTCTGCCCATTCGAGAATATCAGACTGGACAAATGTAAGATCCTTGTAGGTTTCCTGGTTTCTCTCCACCTGTGGTCGTGATAAGTCGATTCCTATAAATTGTCTGATGTTAGGCCATTGCTGAGACAGATACTCCAACCACTTGCCGTCACCAGTACCAAATTCACACACAGTTTGAATACCTTGGTCGGCCAGCATAGGCGGCAACGCATTGACAAGATCCTTGTAGGCCGGAATGTAGACGTCGTGGGCTCTGTTTTCGCTCAAGGAATAGTAGTCTTTTGCGTGCTCCCAGAAGTCCTTATGTATGCCCTCAACTATGCCTGGGGTTTGTTGTTCTTGAGATCTCGCTTCGTAGGCAATGTAAGGTCTGATCAACTTTTCTATAAGTCGGTCGTTTCTGTCATTGCCCCAGTAATCAGGGATGGTGAAATTCTTGCGGACCCCTTCTGCTCTTTTGGGGAATACCTTGGCTAGAAGCAGCCCTACTAGGATCCTGGTTCGAGTCATGCTGGCAACCACTTCCTTCTATAGGTCTAGTTCTATAGGTCTAGTCACTGTGCAAGCCAACGGTCCATGCAAGGGTCGACGGATAGAGCATAGCACGTCATCATCGTTCCGTTGTAGTACTTGTTAGGTTGAAAAGGATCCTGAATCCACTCCTGCTGGTGGTGCAGTTTACTGAGTTTATGATGATCGCTCGTATCGTAGCCTTGCATAGACTGGACCTTCAGCTTTCAGGTGTTCAGGTTCCAGAACGGATCCTTCTCATTGCCGCCGTTGCCAAGCTCGGATGTTCTCATTGGCGAGACGGGCTGTTTCTGCAATCCGTTTGGCGCGCGTGTCTGGTTTCTTCGCATTGGCAATCCATTCTAGGATCCCTCGTTTAGCGGAGCGGGGAAACGCCTCAAAGTTCGCACGGGCGGCATCATAGGCGTTGAAGGCGGTCTCCAGGTCAAGTGGGATCTTAAGGGCTTCAATATCGTCGAGGGCACACCAGGATCCGTCTTGGCGGGCGGCTTCAATCTTGGCGGATCCGGCGGGGGTCATTAAGCCTGCGGCTTGCATCCGTTCAATGCGCTCCTTATTGACTCTGGACCAGCCACTGCCCGGTTTGCGGGGAGAGAGCCAGAGCATGGTCCGGTCTTCATCCAGCTTGCGGGGGACACTATCGATCCAGCCGAAACAGAGGGCTTCTTCAACAATGTCGTTATTGGAAAGGTATCGCTCACCGCAGTGCTTTTTGAAGGTGACTAACCAAATGCCTTCTGTTTGAGTATGATTCTGCTCTAGCCACTGCCGCCACTGCTGCCGACTTTCAACCTGGACTCGCGCTGCATGGTCCATACTCTCTCCCTCCGCTATTGATTCCACACAGGATCCAACCCCTAGGTGAATCGCAGGATCCGACTCACTCTAGGTTCTAGGATAGTGACTAGCTCGGGCTGCATGTAATCGTACGGGTCGGGGATATCTCTCAATTCCCTCATAGCCACCAAATACAGCCTCTGCTGTGGGACTCCTCCATCGGTTTTGGCTGCAGAAAAAAGTAGGTTCATACCAGGGCCTCGTCGCTAGTTGTTCTATTTTGACGGCAAACTAGGATCCTTACCGGCCTCTGATCGCTTACCATCAGGCCGACACCTCTGGACGGATCCATGCACAAACTCTTGACCTGGGGGCTGCTTCCCCTTACTTTGCTGCTCAGTCAGTGTGGGACATCGCCCCAAAGTACAGTCAGCTCGGATGTCAGCTCTGAGATTAGTCTTGCGCCAGCTGATGCCTCGGAACCGGTTCAGGCTTTGCAGATGGATCCGTGTAACCCTGACGAACAACAGCCCAACGGATCCGTGTATCGGTTTTGTGTGCCACGGCGCTGGCGACCGAATGAGCGGGATTTACTGGTGTATGTGCCGGGGTATGTGGATCCGTTTCGGCCCGTTGAGATCCCGGAGGAGCAGTTTGTGATCACGGAAGACCTGCCGTCTATTCCGGAGATTGCCAATGCTGTGGGGTTTGCGTTTGCGACGTCTAGTTTTCCGTCCAATGGGATTGTGCCGGCGTCGGAAGGGATCCCTGATTTAGTGCAGTTATTAGAGACCTTTACCCAGACGTATGGTGAGCCGCGCTTTACCTATATCCTGGCGGGTTCGTTAGGCAATCTGGTGGTGGCCCCCTTTGTGGAGGTGTCTCCCCCGGTGGTGGATGGCGGGATCCTGGCGTGTGGGCCGATTGGGGATTTTCAGGCGGAAATTGACTATATCGGGGATGCTCGGGTTCTATTTGACTATTATTTTCCGGATGTGTTGCCGGGGAATTTTCTCTCGGTGCCGGATGAGGTGGTGCAAAATTGGGAAACGGTGTATGTCCCTCGGATCCAAGCAGCGTTTGAACAGGATCCGGTGCGGACCTATGAGTATTTGAATGTGGCAGGGATTAGGACTGACCAACGGGATTTGGAGCGGGTGGCGGCGGATGTGGTGAATCTGCTCTTTTTCCATGTGTTTGGTATGGAAGAGGCGACTGAACGAGTGGGAGGGGCACCGTATGGAAATCGCGGGCGGCGGTATCGAGGATCCCAAAATGATGCAGATCTGAATGCTCGGGTGCAGCGGATCACGGCGAGTTTCAGGGCGCAGCAGACGTTGACGGAGGTGTATGAGGTTGTGGGGATCCCACGGGTGCCGGTGGTGACGCTGTTTAATGTGGGGGATGCGGTGGTGCCCTATAACCAACAACGTCTCTATCGGCAAAAGGTGCAGGCGACTAGTCAAGCGGAACTACTGCGGAATGTCCCTAGCTTTGCCTATGGTCATTGTGAGTTTACGGTACCGTCGCTGGTGGCTGCCGTCGGCATTGTTGTCCTTCAAGTGACGGGGCAAGAGCTGCCCAACCCAGAACGGGTGTTGACGGATCCGAGGGATCTAGCGGAGTATCGGCGGTTGCTGCAAACCTACGGGCGGTGGTAAAGGCGCAGAAGGGGATCGATCCGTGGGGGCGGAACGGATCCGTAGAGTTGCAAGTGAAGGTCTGTGAGGGGTTGAGGCTATTGGATCCTTGACTACGGGACTCAGGATCCGTGTGCAGAGACGGGGGGCTCAGGATCCTGATGCTGATGATCAATGGCTCCGAGAGATCGCAAGGCGGCTAACTGAGCTCGGGTCAGACCCTGAACGCCGGTGATGTTGGTGCTGGCATAGGGGCCGTCCTGGATGGTTTTGAGACATTGACCGGTGCGCGGATCCCAGAGTTTGATGGTGCCGTCCG
>CAYUEE010000066.1:0-24392 GCA_964443615.1 uncultured bacterium
TTTGTGTTGCTCGGAGCGATCAATGTGTAGCATTAGGGATCCTCTGTGCAGCTCGAAGCGACCAGGGTTTCGTCGGATCCGTTGCACCACGGTGAGGAAGCTTTTGTCGTTTCACCATTGAAGTCTGATTGCTATAGGTGTTATGGGGAGGGACTTCAAGGCTATTACTGTGTTCAGGAACCAAGACTTTGTGAGAACTCAACAAGGGCTTGACGATACTGCTGCCCACCGTGCCACTGCAGATCATTATGGCCTGCTCCTTCAACCCATAGACTTGATTTGGCAGTCTGGATCTGCCGGTATAGTGCTTCACCATGCCAGATAGGAATGGTTGAATCAGCTGACCCATGAATCACCAAAACGGGACAGTTCACCTGAGCAATCTTTTGAATATTGTTGTACTTATCAAAGGGTAGGAGCTGGATCTGGGTTACAACTCGAAATGCAGAAACAAATGCACTTTCCAACACCATTCCGCCCAACGGTTGATGAATCCCCAGGTTCACAGTGGGGCCACTGCCTACAGAGCGACCATAAGCAATGATGCGTTGGGGAGAAAGGCCCAGATCCTCAGTTAAGTAAAGATAGGCCGCATTGATGTCTTGATACGTGCCTTGCTCGGAGGGATGACCTTGGCTAGTGCCATATCCCCGATAATCATAGGCCAACACAGCAAACCCTAAAGCATTCAGATCGTCTAGGAGGGGACGAACAGTCCCTAAATCTTCAGCATTGCCATGGCTAAACAGCAAAGTATGGGTGGCCTCAGGATGGGAGAGATATAGGGCTGAGATCACAACACCATCTAGAGTTGTTAACTTCAGGATCTCATCAGTGTCAGAGTAACTAGCCGGTTGAGGAAAGAAAATTTGATCTTCAGCAAACCATAGGCCATAGAACAGCAGATAGCCATAGCTTATCCCCACGATCAAACCCAATAGGGAGACCATCCTAGCCCAGGAAAACTCACCCAAGACCCACCGTTTGCTCCATTCTTGCGACTGTCTTCTCTGCATTGAAATGAACCTCCATAGCTTAATCGAACTGTCAGCTGACCCAATCCTGTCAGAGCTACTCAGGATCCCTGTTCACCCTGAGCACAGTTTGCCCAGTCATCTTGGGGCAGTCAGAGGACTATCCTAAGAACCAGTTCCCTTTCCTGTTTACTAGTATGAGTGGCTCTTTTCCCTTAATTCTTTTCCCTGAGACTGTTCTCCAAGCCCAGCAAGCCTCGGCTCATCCCGAACCCTTTCGGCAGTCTGCACCTGATCACCCCGGATCCCCACCCACATTTTGTGATTATCGGATCCTGGGCCTCCAAGGTGTTGGGGGTGGCCTTGTTGCTCTAGGGGCCAGCTTTACGCCCTTTGGATGGATCCTGGGACTCGGGATCCTGGTGGTTGTGATGATGGTGGTGGGTTGGCAGGTGTGGCAAAGTGGGCAGACCTATGCTCGACGCCTGAGTCAATATCAGCGATCGATGGACTTCTACACAGAGGCAATGCAAGCCTATGAAGCGGATAAACAGGAGCATGAACGCCTAGAGGCCTTGAAACAGATCCCCGGTGGGTTAGCTCAGCACCGACACGAAAAAGTGCTCTCCATTTTGAAGAAAACTCGGCGAGCTGATGGTGATCACAGTGATGCGCCTGAAGGGTATTCTGAAGCGTGGCTTGAACATCATCTGCACAAGGTGTTTGGCAACCAGATTTACAATGGCCTCCGCATTGCGAAACCCGATTGGGAACGATTTTATAGTCCTGATTTTACCTTTATTGACCCTGATACGGGATTGCATATTGATATTGAAGTAGATGAACCCTATTTTTTAGCTGACAAGCGACCAACCCACTGCTTGGGCGATGATCATGAACGAAATCAGCATATTCTTAGTTACGGCTGGGTGGTCGTGCGTTTTTCTGAAAGTCAAGTGGTGCAGCAGCCGATGAGTTGTTGCAAGGTCATTGCTGATATTGTTGCCGACTTGACCGGTCACGTTGATCCTCTGCTGATGTTAGATGGGATCCCTGAGTTGCAAATTGTGCCACAGTGGGTGAGGCAGGATGCTCTCGAAATGGCCCATCAACAGCTTCGCCGCCCCTACTTGGCGCAAATTCCAGAGGAGTTCCGGCCTGGATTTCAATCCGAGACCCCTAAACCCGTTAAGAAAGCACCGTCACGGTTTATTCCTTCAGCCTACCAACAAGCGATCTTCGACTTCATTGAATCTGGGTCTGGGGACGGGGTGGTGATTGCAGTGGCCGGATCCGGCAAAAGTACGACTTTAGTTGAAGCAGCCAAGCGATTGAAAACCTCCAATGGTATATTTCTTGCCTTTAATAGCAAAATTGCTAAAGCTCTCAGCCATAAGTTAGGCACGCTAATGGAAGCTCGCACCTTCAATTCTCTCGGATACAGCATTGTTAAAAGCGCACTGGGACCCGTGAAGATTGTGGATGATAAGTATAAAACGCTAGCGCTCCATCACTGTAAAGCCAAACAGGCCTATGCCTTCAGTGAATTATCTCGGTTTGCGCGTCAAGCCTTGGTGGATCCTACAGATACAGAGGCGTTAGCTGATCTAGCCGCTCATCATCGTTTGAACCTCTCTGAGCCATTGCTAGAACGGATCCCTGATCTGCTAGAGGAAGGCAAACACATGGCTGTAGAGAAGAAGGTGATCGATTTCTCTGACCAAGTGTGGTTACCTGTGGTGATGAATTGGCAAGGGCCGCAATATGACATTATTTTTGGCGATGAAGCACAAGATTTCAATGCTTGTCAGTTAGAGTTTTTAACTCGGTTGCGTCAGGCGGGGGGACGGTTGGTACTGGTAGGGGATCCGTTTCAATCGATCTATGGATTTGCTGGGGCTGATGTCAATAGCGTGGATAAAATCATTGAACGATTACAACCTACTGTGATGCCCCTTTCCATCTGTTACCGTTGTCCTCGTCGTCACATTCGCCTTGCCCAAGAGATTGTTCCCTCCATTGAAGCAAAAGATGATGCCTCAGGGGGGATTGTTGCCACCCTCAAGACAAAACGGCTGGCCTTGGTGGTGCGATCAGGAGATTTAGTGATTGGCCGGAAGACCGCTCCCCTCGTTAAGATGAGTTTACAGCTTCTCCACAAGGGCATTCCCACGATTATTGCCGGCAAAAATATAGGGCAGGATCTCGTGAGTCTGACTGAAGAGGTATCACGGCTCCCTAATTTTCAGTTTCATCGTTTTTTGAGTAGTTTGAATGAGCTAGAACGGCAGAAACGGGATCAGTTAAAGACTAAGCGCCGAGGACGTAGTCTCATTGAGGATTTGAAGGATCGAGTAGATGCACTTCGCTACTGCTATCGCAACAGTGAATCAACTGCCTTGGGAGATTTCTGTGAGGAGCTTAAGCAACAGTTCAAAGATAATGATCGAGCGTTAGTTCTCAGCTCTGTTCATCAAGCCAAAGGGTTGGAGGCAAAACGAGTCTTTATCTTGAAGCCAGATGAGCTGCCATTGAAATGGGAGGGACAACAGCGCTGGGAGTTGCAACAGGAGATGAACCTACGCTACGTTGCTCTGACCCGAGCTACCCATGAACTCTACTTCGTTGAGGACTAGGATCCGGTACTTACTTAACCTTACTGAAAACATGTCATGACACTGAAGTGGGTTAAGTGTAGTCACACAGAACTAATCTGTCTTCATCTTCTTTGCCGGTCATCTCTCCTTCCCTAGTTTGCTATCGACATCGGAGGCAGTCTCCACAAACCTCTATGCTGATTTCTCAGCTTATGTGATTGTCTGAGTTTCTTGGCCCTCTGCTTAGGAACATTAGAACCTGTCAATAGTAGCTTTTCAATCTGAGCAGGAGGTATGGGTCTTGACAAGAAGTAGCCTTGGCCATACCTACATCCCAAATGAACTGCCAACTCCACCTGTTCCTTGAGTTCTAGTCCCTCAATAATGACTCTCAGGTCACAGAGATTCGATAAATAGATAAGGCCTTGGACAATGGCAAGGCTCTTGGGATCATCAAGCATGTTATGCACAAAATACCGATCAATTTTAATCACATCAACAGGTAAGTCGTGCAGGTACCTTAAACTCGAATAACCAGTGCCAAAGTCATCTAGATGTATCTGAATCTGTCGCTGACGTAACTGCTCTAAAGTTGCCCTAACAGTTTGAGGCTGTTCCAAAACACTAGTTTCAGTGACCTCTAGATGTAACTGTCTAGGATCCAGTTCTGTCGTGGCGAAGATATCATCGACTGTCTTTACAAAATCCTCCTGCTGGAGCTGCACGATTGAGACATTGACACTCAAAGCTAAGGCCCTATACTCAGGGTAGGTGTTCTGCCATTGTCGCATTTGTTGACAAGCTGTGTGGAGAATCCAATTTCCTAAGGGAATAATTAGTCCTGACTGTTCAGCTAAGGGGATAAATTGAGCTGGAGGAATCCAGGCACCTGAGCTGCTCTGCCAACGAACCAAGGCTTCTAACCCAACTAACGTCTTTGTCGTGAGGCAATAAATAGGCTGGTACACTAATCTAAACTCATGATTGTCTAACGCAAGTTGCAGATGGTGTTGGTAGTTACATTCCTGAGGCATAGTTATCTCCAAAGTCTCCAAAGTTATGAGTAAGCAACACGAAATGATGCTTTAGAAACAGGAGCTATTAACTCTTGCTTTTCGGATGATAGGATCCCATAAAGTTGGAGGTAACGATAAACGTCATGAGTCTCAATCGGTTTAGAAATAAAGCCATCAGCTCCTACTATCTTGGCCCGTGTTCGATCTACGATACCATCGTTATTCGTCACAATAATGATGGGTGTTTCCTTAAACTGAGACATCTGTCTAATTCGAGAACAGAGCTCATAACCACTCATGTGGGGCATCACTAAGTCAAGAAAAATGAGGCTAGGCTTTTGCTGAACCAGTTCCAGCAGGGCACCTGTTGGATTATCCACAAAGACAAACTGGCATGATATATCTCGCAGAATATATTTCATTCGCTGACCAGCAAACGTTTCATCATCAATATAGGTGATGACAGGGAGTTGAGCTTCTTGCAACAGTTGGCCTTGGTATTGGAATCGCGTTTGAGTCTTAATAACCCCTTGAAAACGAGGTTCTACCAAAGATTGAACTACTTTCTGAATTCGTTGATTCAAACGATGTGCTAAGTCATAAAAAGAGTTTTGACCGTTAACTAGACTAGAAAGAGCCTTGAAAGTCTGGGGAGTTGTAACTTGCTGTAACTGAAACGGATCAACGACTACTGGCGTATCATAGGGACTAAAATCAACGTTTAGTTCCTGCCACTGTGCTAAGTGTTGCTGAGCCTGAGATAGAATCATGTCGACTTTGAGAAAAACGACATTGAGATCTGCACTGGATTGACGAACAGGATGCTTGTGAACTGAAAGAGAGGGTTCTTTCTGTTCCCAACACAATAGATCAAGCAACGTTTCTCGGAGGCTATCTGTCATAACCCGGCAGACCTGTTCACGAGTGAGATGCTCTGTACGAAACCAGTGCAGAAGTTTTTGGTGGAGGGTGTCCTGCTGAGGATCACTCATTAACTGCTGAGCGAGCTGAGGAGAATACTGTTGGATATATCGGGTCCAGCGAGAACGTGGATTAAAGCCCCCGGATTCAGCTACTAAACGACCATGAAAAAAGACAAGCTCCCACTGCAAAGAAGCCGAATTAGACGCTATGACTAGATGGCCTGTAAACAAATCACTCTGACACTGAATTAACTGAGCAGAAAGATTAGTGGAATTAGTTGCTGGCTTGGTCATCTGGGTCACCTCTAAACTAGCGAAAGAATAAAGTTATAACTTATGAAATTTCAAATCAGCTGCACTAATTAACTCCTGTGTGAAGCACTGCTGCTTTCTGTAAAGGCATGTGAGCTGATTGAATCGTTACGTTACAGATTAAAGGATCCTTACTGATTTGGACTCAGCGATAAGGCTTATAAGTTTAAAAAGTCCTATGTTGGAGTCAGCGGTCTGTTTTGGCAGAAAGTCATGGGCTATCCGTAATTATGACCACTGTTCAAAACAAGGAAGCGTTCAAGTAGTATTAGCTGTATGTCCTAGTACTGTAATCACACGGAAAATCTTCAGAAGGCTAGCTTTCAACATCAATTAATCCTATGGAGACAATCATGATAATTGATAGCTCTCAAGAAACTAGTAGTACTCGAGATGAAACAAAAATAAACAAAAATAAACAAAAATAAAACAAGTCAATGAATTTTGATCCTTAGACTACCATTCCGTTGGGTCACAGTGAGGCTAGAGATGACATGATCAATGGTTCTAAACCACCCATATTTATAGTGGGATTCCCACGATCGACTTCAACAACAATTTTGTAGGTTTCTTAAGCTGTTTGGAAAAGGCCTGGTTGCGATAGACTCACCCAAGAGTCGCTCTAGTCCTACTACAATTGATTGAGACCTCCTGGATGCAACTAACCATGACCCGATCCTTCGATTTCCGCAAGTACCACGGCCTGGGTAATGACTTTGTACTCATAGACAACCGTAACGCGCTAGATCCAATCCTGACATCTGCGCAAGCCATCGAAGTCTGCGACCGGCGGTTTGGCGTGGGGGCTGACGGTGTGATCTTTTTGCTCCCTGGACAGGATGGGGCTGATTACATGATGCGCATCTACAACAGCGATGGATCCGAGCCGGAAATGTGTGGTAATGGGATCCGGTGCTTAGCCCAATTTCTCCAAGATTTGAACGTTGCGCCTACGAATGGAGGTTACCAGATTGATACTCTTGCGGGTCGGATGGTACCTGCAATTGAGCCCAATGGGCTAATTAAAGTCGATATGGGAGCACCCCGACTGGTCGCCGCAGAGATTCCCACAACCTTGGGCACTCCAACCAGCCACGTCGTATCTGAGTCCCTCACTGTGGCGGATCAATCTTGGTCGGTCACCTGTGTGAGTATGGGTAACCCTCACTGTGTCATCTTCCACGACGATGCGGACTCTATTGACCTAGCTCAGATTGGTCCCCAATTTGAACATCACCCCGTTTTCCCCAAACGGATCAATACTGAATTTGTTCAAGTCCTCAGTCCAACGCATTTACGTATGAAGGTCTGGGAACGGGGAGCTGGCGCTACGTTAGCCTGCGGAACAGGCGCTTGTGCGGTTCTTGTGGCAGCTGTTTTGACTGAACGGTCTGAACGCCAGGCTGTGGTCGATCTCCCTGGTGGCCCACTCACCATCGAATGGGATCTGTCTTCAAATCATGTGTGGATGAGGGGTCCTGCTCAGTTGGTATTTTCAGGATCCTATCAAGCCAGTTAGGGTGAGATGATAGTCATCTGGTTGATCGGATGGTTAGTTGTCCTACAACAATCAGACTTCAATTGTGAGAGTCCTAAGGCTTCCCAGCAGCGGTGCAAGACTTTTTTGTAGCACCTCAAGACTTTTCCATAGCACCACAACAGTTCCCAGCAGAGGCACTATTATCCCCGACAGCTCAAGGGATCCTTTCTTTCCTCTGGAATCACGCTGCTGTAGTTTGCTGTAGAAGTTGAAGAGAGATGAAATTGATTTATTAAGACGAACAGGCAACCTCTACAAAGATAAGATATGAAGCACAACAGAGTATCTGTATTACTGGAAATTACAATCAGATTGATATCTAACAATGCACTACACCGGACAGCCTAATCAATGTGCTAACCTTGTTTTAGGCTATTTGGCATCGGTGAAATGGGCCGCTGCTATACAGAAGTTTAGCTGAGGAGTTGTGGTGGAACTATCAACGGTTCAGTATCTTCGGACAACAGTGGCGATTAGAGAACAGTGTCACCAGCTATTGAAACTAGCCTGCACTGACCAGCTACCTCATTTCCGCTGCGATCTGACTCAATTAGGGCCGACCGCCGACTACGTGATAGCAGTCACCCAATCTAACTACCCTACCTTTGAGATCCCTTTTCACAGCCGCTGGCGTCATTTTGAAGTTGGTCAGCCTCCTCGAATTCAAAGTCTGGTACGCCAATTGAATACGAAAGACAAGATGGAAGCAGCTCGCTGTCAGTTTGATCTAGCCATCACAAGTGTTCTCCTTGATGCAGGGGCCGGATCTTTATGGCGATATACGGATCCTGTCGACGGTACAGTCTACACTCGCTCAGAAGGGTTGGCTGTAGCAAGCTTTGACTTCTTCATGTCAGGATCCATGTCCAGTTCGGTGACGGATCCATTGTCAGTTGATGCCGCCGGACTGCAGCAGCTCACGCTAGATCAACTGTCTACCAGTTTTCAAGTCACTCAACACAACCCTCTGGTTGGCTTAGATGGTCGTCTGGCCCTCTTGCAGTCTCTTGGCCATATCCTGATGCGTTATCCCCACCTGTTTGGATCCAACCGTCCCCGTCCTGGTCACCTCGTAGACTATCTCACTGCGTCGGGATCCACACTCTCCGCAACGGCTGTACTTGCTGCTGTTCTAGATGGGTTCAGTGATATCTGGCCCGGACGCGTAACCCTCAATGGCGTCAATCTGGGAGATGTCTGGTCCCATTCAGCCCTTGATGGGCTCGAACCCGGTAGCAATCTCATTCCCTTTCATAAACTATCTCAGTGGCTTACCTATTCTCTATTAGAGCCATTGCAACATCTGGGACTCACCATCACTTCTATTGATGACTTAACTGGACTAGCGGAATACCGCAACGGGGGATTATGCCTAGACTACGGTCTCATTCAACCTAAGGATGACGGGATCCTGGGCCAAGCATTCCCGCCTGGATCTGAGGTCATTGTTGAATGGCGAGCTCTAACAGTGGCCCTCCTGGACCATATTGCTAATGAAATCCGGCACCGCCTTCAACTTACCGCGGACCAACTGCCTCTGGCTCGGATCCTGCAGGGAGGGACGTGGGCTGCTGGTCGGCAACTCGCTCAGGAGCGGCGTCAAGGATCTCCCCCCATTCAACTGCGAAGTGACGGTACCGTTTTTTAACCTTTAACATTTGCTACACTACAGCCTGGTGTGACCCAGGAGCCAAGCCATGCTGCCCGTTTACTATACTGATGTGTTTCTGGAACATCAAACCGGATCCTTTCATCCAGAACGGCCTGCTCGTCTTACTGCTATCGTAGATGCTTTGCACTCTGCTCCCTTTGCTGACCAATTAGAGTGGCGGATCCCCTTACCAGCAGCTGACACTGATATTGAACGCGTACATCCCCGAGCTCATGTCGAAGCCATCGCTTCTATTGCTAATCGGGGAGGTGGTCATGTTGATGGTGATACTGTCATGTCCGCTCGTAGTTATGAAGTAGCCCGTCTAGCTGTGGGAGCTTGGTTAGAAGCCTCTCAAACGACTATCGCCACCCAAACCCCTAGCGTCGTACTCTGTCGCCCTCCGGGTCACCATGCGGAACCCACACAAGCGATGGGGTTCTGCCTGTTCAGTAATGCGGCCATTGCTGCTCTAGCAGCTCTCGATCATCCCAGTGTTGATCGGGTTGCTGTTCTAGACTGGGATGTCCATCATGGTAACGGAACTCAGGCCGTCATCCAACAGTGTCCTCAGCTTGCTTACATCTCGCTGCACCAATCTCCCCTCTACCCTGGTACTGGCGCTGAAATAGAAACCGGATCTCACCACAATATTTGCAACATTCCACTTCCCGCCGGAGCTGATTGGTCTGTGTACGAAACTGCTTTTAACTCCAAAGTCATTCCGTTTATCCAACAGTTTCAACCGGATGTGTTGTTAGTAAGTGCGGGATTTGATTGTGCCAAAGGGGATCCTTTAGCATCGATGGTGTTAAACCCCGAAGACTTTGGTTGTATGACCCGCATCTGTTTAACCTTGTGTAATCGAAGTGTATTTGGTCTTGAAGGCGGATACAACCTGGAGAATTTAGCTTCTAGCTGGGTCCAGGTTGTGCAAACCTGTTTAGCTCAGGGCTAAAACCTACAATTGTTGTTCTGAGATTGTCAACTTTTGCGAGGAGGTTGAAAGTCAGATAGAGCTTGGTCTTGTGAATCGTATAACTGCATAATTTCGTCAACACCCGCTAGGAGAAGGGCCATCTTGGGCTGCTGTTGCAACGCAACTAACTTTGCCTCAGCCCCATACTGACGACAGGCCCTCATGGCTGAAAAGATAATCGCCATACCCATACTGTCGATAAACTCAACGTGATTGAAATTGAGAAGCACATTGGTTTTATGAAACTTAATCACTCTGGCCATCTCCAGTCGTAAAGCTGAGAGTGTTGTGCTCGTAATCCGACCCTCGGGTAGGGTGATGATAACGATAGAGGCTTCGTGTTGGTTAATGACAATGGTGACATCCAAGGTGAGTCAATGAGTAACGACTGTGGTGGTTAAGATCCTATAGCACAGCGCTGCTCAGGGGGTAGCCTAAATAACTGTGGTGAGCCAACAGTCACAAATCGTAGCTCGATAAGTCTATATCCCCTAATAGACTAATTACCTGCTCGGAGAAGCTACGGCATTAGATTAAATTCTAAGCAACTTCAGAGTTCCCATCTACTTCGTCTTAACTTTATAACTATCTAGAACTTAACTGAGTCGACAAGATAGAGCATATCTGGAAGTAGAGGACTATGATAGCTTAGCCTACAGATCCAATTGAAATTGTGGCCTAGATCCCTGGGATCAGCAATAAATAGTATAGTCCAGTACAGGATCCTGGTAACTTCTCACCTTCATAGTGCGCGATCATGGCCTTATCTAAAGGGACGCAACCGAATATCCTGATCGTCGATGACACCCCAGCTAACTTAGACGTGTTGTCATCTATGCTCACGAAGCGAGGGTACAAGGTCCGACCTGCCCCAAACGGAGCTCTGGCTCTGCGTGCAGCTCAAAGTACGCCCCCTGATTTGGTTTTGCTCGACATTTTGATGCCAGAAATGGATGGTTTTGCAGTGTGTGAGCGACTTAAGAGCCACCCTAAGACTAAGGATATCCCTATTATTTTTATCAGTGCATTGGACGATGCTCTGGATAAAGTTAAGGCCTTCCGGGCTGGAGGAGTTGACTATATTACTAAACCATTTCAACTCGAAGAAGTCCTCGCCCGGATTGATAATCACCTATCACTTGATCGCCTCCGCAAGGAAGTTCAGGAGTTAAGTGGTCTCAAGGATCAAATGATCCGAACAGTATCCCATGATCTAGTTGTACCTCTCGATATCATTCGATTCTGTGTACAAAGTGTTATGGATCAACCAAGTTTATCTCTTGATATAGAATCTATTGAAAACTTGAATATGGCTCACAAGACTGCAACTCAAATGCATAAGTTAGTCACAAGCTTACTGGATTTATCAAGAATCGAGTCGGGAATGAAGCTTAACCTACAAAATATTGCTTTAGAGCATCTCATCACTGAGCAGGTTGACAGTTTTCGAGTTGCTGCTGCTCAAAATGAGTTGGAACTTCATTGTGAATCGCTGTCGCAGGCTGTTGTTAGTGTTGATGCAAAGCGCATTAGCCAGGTGATTAGTAATTTACTATCCAATGCCATCAAATATACTCCAGCTCCTGGATCCATCTGGGTAGCGACTCAAGACACACCTGACTCAGTTACGCTCTTAGTAAGAGATAGCGGATTGGGTATTCCCCCTGATGATTTGCCTCGAATTTTCGATAAGTTTCATCGTGTTGATTCGGAAAGACATCTTGAAGTTAACGGCACAGGGCTGGGACTTTCAATTGTTAAAGCTATTGTGGATCAACACCAGGGACGAATCTGGGCTGAGAGCCAGGTTGGCCAGGGTAGTACGTTTTATGTTCAACTTCCCGCCGTGCAACACCATTAATTACTCCAGTTGATAGCCTCGAGGTGTGATAAGCCACTGATGATGTTGAAATGTAGTTTGATTACCAATTAGAACAAGCGTCAACATATCGATCTGTTCCACGTTAATGGATCCTAGTGTTGTCCTCAGAATGGTTTCATCCGGTCGATAAACAGAACGAGCCAGTACAACTGGGGTACATGGATCACGGAATTTCAGTAGAATCTCTAGAGCAATTTGGATCCCTTGAGTCCTCTTCTGGGAGCGTGGATTATATAGAGCGATCACAAAATCAGCTGAGGCTGCTGCTTCAATTCGCCGTTCAATAACAGGCCAGGGAGTCATCAAATCAGAGAGGGAAATGGCACAGAAATCATGCATCAACGGAGCCCCCACCCGAGCTGCGGCTGCCTGCAGTGCTGTAATGCCAGGATAAACTTCAACTGTTGGATCCTGTCCATCCCAACCTGCCTGATGTAGAGCCGCCAAAACCAAGCCTGCCATACCGTAGATACCACTGTCACCTGAAGAAACAACTGCAACCTTCAATCCCTGCTGGGCTAACTCAATAGCCCGTTCAGCTCGCTGAATTTCGTAGGTAATCGGCGTTGCTTCAATGATCTGATCAGGATGACATATGGGCCTTAGCAAATTGAGATAGAGTTGGTAACCAATGACAACATGAGCTTGACCAATGGCGGAACGAGCCGCTGCTGTTAGTTGAGTAAGGTCGCCAGGTCCTGTGCCAATTAACCAAAGATGGCCTGAATGAGGTGTATAGGCCTGTTCAGTTTGGGCAATAGCAATTGTACAGGATCCTTCTCTCTCGGTTTTGAAAACATGCTTCGGGATCAGGAGCGTTGATACCTGTGCTGCTTCTAGCGCGGCTGCTTCTGCTACTGAGGGCGTTCCCACACATTGATCTACAGTCTTCGATGGATTCGGGACAGATTGCCTAGCTAGTACTGCGTTCGGAAACAACCGTATTGGCCAGTCAAAGTGATGGCTAAGCTCCAACAACCCTGCCTCATCTTTTTTTAAGTCAATTGAAGCTAAACCCGCAATTGCTTCAACTGCGAGATTTTGCTCCGATAATGTTTGCCGGATTCCATGTTCCACCACAGCAGCGGCAGTCCCCCGCTCACACCCAACCCCTACCCACAGCGTCCGAGGATACCAACATCCCCGAGGAATCAGGTCATGAGGAGGATACTGGTCTGAGATCCACAGTTGAGCCACTTCAGATCCGTCTGGGTTAAATTGAAAAGGGTGCTCATGCGGTAAAAGGTTTCGCCACAACTGGGATCCTGTGGTTTGATGAACAGCAATCAGTTGATTCTGTAACATGGCAGTTGTCAATTCCACCCATTGACTGGGTCCAGCACGCCATCCGTAGGGGGCTCCCAAACAATCTAATGCTGGGAATTGACGGCCTGTTGCAGCAGAGGTGATTACTGGTGTTACGTTCAAAAGAGCCGCCGCCCGACGAGCTAAGGCGTCCGCCCCTCCTTTATGGCCCCCGCTAAGGCTGACAACAAAGTGACCTTGTTCATCAACTGCCACTACTCCTGGATCCGTGTGTTTGGAACTCAAAAGTGGACTGATTAACCGCACCACAGCTCCTACCGTTAGGATAAAGAGGCAACAATCGACTTCGTGCCATCGATTTGCTACCGTCTGAGCTAATGGCTCTGACATTATCCGTACCTGGGGTAGCGGATAGTCTGGGGTCACCCGAGTCCAGAGTTCATCAGGATTTAGCCCCAACATAACTGAACAGGCCAGCTGATAACTGCGAGGGGTAGGAGCGAAAATAGCTAGGCGCATGGATCCGGCTTCGAAAGGTTAGACCTAGGATAGTTAAAAGCTTGATTATTGGTTGAAGGCTGGGATCTGAGGTAATCTGAACCACAAAAAACTTTACTCTGCCAGTAGTCCATGCTAATATCTATCTCCCTGGGCAGTTAACTCAACGGTAGAGTACTACCTTGACACGGTAGGAGCAACTGGTTCGACTCCAGTACTGCCCATTCCCTCAAGCCCTTATAATGAAGGCAATACAGCAAACCTAGCTTAAGAAGCTCGTTTATTCTCACCGCCTTTATTCTACACGCAAATCTACGCTAAACTCCCACAAAATCCCCTTAACCCTATGGATAAAGGCTACAGCTATGGTTGATTTGCTTTAGTGCGGTACATTAACTCCAGACTCTCCAGACTAGATAAGTGCTTCAGATTAGATTTTCTGAGAATATTCATTGTGAACCCAACTTTAGGAACTGGTAAAATAATTGAAGATTTTATCGTAATTCCGGAAGGATCCTTTGAAGGTGGAGGGAAAATCAGATTACCTTTCTGCCGTAACGATTTGGAAGATAGGATCCATCAAGGCAAAGGATCCTTTTCAGTAGTAGCAGCCGATTCCCTCGTGGCATCCGGTGCAATCAATGTTAGAAGGGAGAGGTACTGCAGTATTAAAGAGAACTAGCAGTGCAGATTAACCCACAACTTCTGCAGTAAACTAGGGTAACTAGAAAAGTGGCAGGATCTAACGACAAAGCATTAGTCGTGCGGCCAACATTTCAAAAAATACAGAAAGACAGAGGTGATTCGTAGCATCGGCTGTATACCCTAGTCAGAAATCACTTAACACTCCATAGAATATCACAACTTTGCCGAGTATTTTAACGATGGGGTGAAAGACTCAAGTAACTTGTTAGCCCCATCTCTGTACCGACTCAAGTGAATCATATGGCAAATTGTTGAAGGCAATCTTGGCGCTTGGAGCTTGTGAATGAATGACGTTTATGACTTTCTCGAACAGAAAGAAAAGGTTAGGATCAGTTCTCACACCTGCACCGACCAATACAATGTCCGGTTTCTCTTCACGCAGCGCGTTTTTCAACTGCTCTTCTGCTGTTTTACCTTGGTCCGTAAGGCACCAAATCGCATCGTAGCCATTTTGAGTTAACTCGGTGACAACTTGAATGAAAGCAGCTTCTAATATTTCCTTATTTAGCTGCGGCCATTTTTCATAATCAACACAATCAGATCTCAGTCCAATCAATAGTACTTTCTTTCTCCTTTCTCATTTTATCCTCCGATTACTTCTGAGGGGCTAACTCTTAATTAGGCATCAACGTGATGTCTACGATCCTAAAATCAGCTGCAATCACGTCAACTTGACCGGATCCACGTCCTCAGGGAACTCCATCAAACTATGCCCAAGCCCTCTCCATGTCAAGGATCCTCACTCTCACTCCTCAGGATCTTATGCAGCATACAGCAATCTGGGATGAATCATGAGAAGGGTCCATACATAGATAGCTTGAGGAACTGAAACAACTCATTGGTCACGAACCAGTTGAATAACCACTTCACCACCCCAAAATTCTTATAGGAGTGCCAACACTAACGTAGAAAGGTCTTCGCTTGTAACCAGATATCTTCAATGGGATTTTGTTCGGGAGCTATATAGTATCTTCAGCAACTAGCGGTGCATACGTCTCGACTAGGCGATTACGAATAACATCTACGTTAGGAATGATTCGTTTCTGGCGCGATAACGCTAGATTGGCATACATCGGCATTACAGCCCCAGGGATCCGATTGACTGGAGCAGAGACATTCACGTCCCAATGTGGAAATCCGGTAGGGGGAATCACAACCGACCCTCCAGGATAAGGACAATCATGGCGATTGGCACATACCACGTACACCCGATTATCCTCTGCCTTGGGTACGCTCAGTAGTTCTCGTTCAAACTGATGCTGCCATGCACAGGACCAGGTGATAATATCAGCCCCTTCTAGTGCTAGGACTCTTGCCGCTTCTGGAAACAGACCATCGTACCCAAGCAAGATTCCAACACGGCCCAGTTCCGTTTCAACGATCGACAACATGTTCCCCGGCTTGGCCCAATCTCGACTCTCAGGATCCAGATGAACTTGCTGATATTGCCCAATCACGGACCCTGTGGCTCCAATTAGCACTGCTGTGTACATCAATTGACTCGCAATTCGTTGCACCAGCGGTAACACAATCATGCAGCCATACTTTACTGCAATCGCGGATACCTGCTCTTGGTAAGAGTCTGTTCGATCGGCTTGTGCCTCAGCATCTGCCGCTGTGAGGGTCCAAGTTGAGTGAGTGCAATGGGCTGGTAACACCATCAATTGGATCCCTAGTTTCGCCGCATGTTCAAGCTGTTGAAGTGTTTCCCCCCAGGATCCTGTCTTTGAGGTCGCATGGGATTGAATTGCCGCTATTTTCACGGTAGCTTGGTCTGGGATCAAGGGTTGTGTGAGCCAAGCGGCCAACCGAGTCTCCGCAAATGGTTTCACCAAGGTTGTGTAGGATCCGGGGCGTCGGTCTTGCACCTTATCTCCTAGGCCATGCCAGGTTTTCTGGGCGCTAGCTCTGCAATCAATCTCTGTTGTTGCAACGGCATGAGTGTCGTCTGGAATCCTGACCATGACCTGCCCGCTTGGGGCTACGATCATACTGCCGCCTGGATAGTAAATGCTGCGTTCTACGCCGGACTTAGTGGCAGCCACTAACCAGATTCCGTTTTCGTAAGCTCGAGCAGGACCCCACAGATCCGCTTGATCTAACTTGAAGAAGTTAGCCATATCTACAATGACTTCAGCACCCTGAAGTGTCAAACAGCGAGCAATTTCAGGAATCCGTCCATCAAAACAGATCAACAGCCCTAGCCGACCTAACGCTGTGTCCGCAACTGGAGATCCCTTTACACCCACTTCAAACCAATTCTGGTCATGGGTAGCAAGGAATTGCTTTTGATAATGGATGGCCACTTGGCCTTGATCATCAAGTAGGATCCCGCTATTGAACACTTGTCCTGAGTCCGGATCCAATTCTGTCATTCCACTGGCCAGATGGATGCCGTACTCTAGGCAGAGCTGTTGCATCGCAGAAACGTAAGATCCGGTCAGAGGTTCGGCCAGAGCACGGCAATGTTCCAGGGAATCAAATAGATAACCTGTGTTCATGCATTCCGGAAAAACGACGAGCTCTGCCCCCTGCTGAACAGCCTCTTTCGTGTACTGCTGCAGCAGACCGATATTGTGTTCAAGGTCTCCTAACGCTGCTAATGTCTGTACCACAGCTGCGCGGAATCGTGATTTAGCCATTGCTCGGATCCTGTTTCGGGACACTTTCAAGAGTGGCTGAAGCCTGATTATAGTCCAATTGTTGAACCCTCTAGCAGGATCTCTTGAATATCCCGCTGCTCCTTCAACACTCCTTCCTCATAGAACACATCTACGAACTTCTGGTACGAGTCAAAATCAGTCGCATCAAGGTCCTCAAAGCCTCTCAACCGAGGTTGAGCCACATAGCTGGCTTGCTCCTCTTGGAGGGCTGTGTACTTTGCCAAAACAGGTCGGTATTTGTCAAAATCAGAATTCGTTAACCGTGTTGCTTCATCGATTACTTCAACCACCCGTTTAGCAACTTCAGGTCGCTCTTCAATGAATTGCTTCGACAATACGGAAGCCCCGGAGTAAAAGGGATCTGCAATGAACATGGAACACGGGTTAATTACCGCCCGCTTTGCCTGTTGTGTTGCATCTGCAATGGATCCAACCGGCTCCAAGGATAGTGTTGCATCCACACTACCAGAGACCACTGACGTTAACTGCAATCCGACTGCCAGCTCTGTGACCCGCACATCTTGATCTGGATCCAATCCATTTTTACGGACCAAGTTTCGCGTGATTGTCCGCCACTGGATCCCAGGCACTGTCCCAATTGTCTTTCCTTCCAAGTCGGCAAACGATGTCACCTCAGAGTCATTGGGTACTAACAATACATCGTTGATTCGCTCCGCTTTGATGCCGCCCCCTTGCAATCCAAAAACCTTCAAGGATCCTTTCGAGCGGGTCTCCGCTAACACAGCAATCCCTGCTGCCGCTCCAGGAGGTCCAAAATCTGCTCTGCCGGAAATCAGTGAGTCAATAATTTGGTTAGGGTTCTCAAACTTTACGGAATCCACCTCAATTCCAGCCTCTTGAAATAACCCCTCCTCTAAGGCCACGTAATAAGCGGTAGTCTGCATAATCGGTAACCAGGATGCCACCACCTTATCAGCGGCCCGAGCCGGTCCAGTCCCGACAAAGAGAGTGGTTGCCCCAGCACCTGCAGCCAAGGATCCATACTTCAAAAACTGACGTCGCTGCATCATCGATCTCCTAGATTTATGAACCACTACTTCCAATGCACAACCGCTTGTTCCGTTTTCAGGAAAGCTAGGTTTAACAAATACCCCATTAACCCGGTTGCAATAATCGAGGCATACATCTGCTCCATGTCATAGCTGATTTGAGAATCAATAATCCGATGCCCCATGCCATTTATAGATCCGACAAACATTTCCGCCACAATAATAATAACTAAAGTCAACGAAATTGCTGTACGCAACCCAATGAATGTTTGGGGTAACGTTTCAAAAAAGATAATATCTACAAAAATACGCCATAGAGGAGCCCCCATAACCTTTGCTGCTAAGATCCGAGTTTTACGAGCATTCATCACGCCATAGGCAACATTAAAAAAGATCACCAACATTCCTGCGAAAGCAGCCACTGCGATCTTAGAGAAATCATCAATTCCAAAGACAATTAGGAACAGAGGAAACATAGCTGTTGCGGGGGTGGATCGAAAAAAATCGATCAAAAACTCGAAGGAACGGTAGATTTGCTCCTTGGATCCAATCATAACTCCTAATGGGATCCCTAGCACTGCAGCAATCACAAATGAATATAGAGTGCGATAGAGCGTAAAGCCAAAATCAGATGAGAGATCCCCTTGAAATATACTAAGAATTAATGTTCTGAGTGTCGCAAATGGGCTCGGTAACAGCAGCGGATCAATTAACTCCAGCTGAGCCACAATCCACCAAATAAGTAAGATCCCAATGGTCCCTATATTCGCCAGAGCCAGCTGTATAGCCCAAGCCTCAAACCCTGTTGCTCGCTGTTTCATTTTCGTCATCTCCACTGTTCTCAGCGCCGTACTTCCCGTTGGAACACCTCAAGACAGTGGGATTTCACTGTGATGAATTCAGGTAATGCGAGTGTTTCCACACTGCGAGGATGCTTCATGTCAAAGGGAATGACTTCAGCTAGTTGGGTTGGAGCCTTCGTCAACATCAAAATACGACTGGCCATGTAGACGGTCTCCTCTAGATCATGAGAGACCATGACCATAGTAATAGTCTTGTCGGAGAAAATCTCCTGCAATTTGTCTCGCAAAAACAACGTGGTCTCATAATCAATGGCTGAAAATGGCTCATCCAGAAATAAGATGTCTGGCTGTGTCACAAGGGAACGCATGATCGAAACGAGTTGTTGTTGTCCCCCAGAAAGCTGGTAGGGATACTTTGTTAAGTCAATTTGGAGCCCAAACGTATCGATCAATGCCTCAACCCGACGAACCCGCTCAATCTTTGGGATCCCTTCGACCTTAAGTGGATATTCGATATTTTGCAGTGCTCGCAACCAGGGGAACAGTGCTTCTCGGTAGTTCTGAAATACATAGCCAATCTTGATAGGTTGAAGATCTTGCCCCTCAAATATGATGTCACCAGCATTGGGCTGAATTAATCCAGCGATCATATTCAGCAGCGTAGACTTGCCACAGCCGTTTGGGCCAAAGATACAGGTAATATGACCCTTAAGAATGTCCACACTAAAGTTGTTGTATAGATAGCCGCCTCCAAAGGACTTAGTCAATCCCTTGACCATAACCTGAGGGTGCTCCACTTGCTGACGATGAGAGTTCAACGAAGGAGTCATTAGAGAATCCAATCATAACCAATTAGCACTTTAGTTCAAGCTATCTGTTGTCTCCCAGGGTTTCTGTAACCGAACATACAAAAAGGAGCCAGCTCTATCGAGATGTCTAGCCCAGGATGGTACATAGTATGGACAATTAGGCAAAAGGATCCGCTCAGGTGAGTGATCGGTCGGTGGCATTTAAGAACGCTAGGGTTACCTCGGATCACCTTTGACTCGCTCGGAATTGAATAAAAGCAAGAGTGTCGTCAAAATGCCCCAATGACTAGACCTGAGATATGGCCAATGAAACTCACTTGTGGTGTTGTCAAATCAAAAACAGTTTGCAAACTAATGATAAGCAAGATTGTTCGAAACTGTCTCATGGCAAGGATAGTCTGCTGGGCCTGCCAAATCCGGAATGAGATGACGTCAGCAGCGCCGACCATGCCCATGATCGATCCTGATGCTCCGATCACCAGGTTGGCCTCAGTCCATCCCCACAACCAGAAATAGGCACTGGTGGCCATGGATCCGATGCAGCTGTCTAACACACCAGAAGGTACTGCGGGGCTCCCAGGCCACACTCCACGTAGGATCCGATGAACAGTAATCCTGCCATGTTCATGGCTAGATGTAGCCAGCCAAAGTGCAAGAGTGTGGCGGTGAGCAGTCGCCATCCCTGGTTGAAGTCAAAGACTAAGTGGGGAACCATGCCGCCCAGTTTGTTGTAGAAGTCGAGGGTTGGTCTGTGTTGCTAGTTCTTTTTGATACCGCAGTACCTCCCCCATCTAACACTGCTTGCACCGGATGCAACGAGTCAATCGGCTGCTACTGTTGGAAAGGATCCTTTGCACCGGTAAAGCTCACCGTTAGACGGCGCGCGACTTCTTTCCCTAACTTGCCATTTGGTAAATGAGCTGGTTAGTGTTACCTCTACTTTCAAATATTCCTTTTTCAACTAACTGTTTGAGATCGCGCTGAAGGGTTCGGCGTGATGGTCCAAAGTATATGGACTCAAGCGTTTGGATAGTCAGGCTGCCATAAGCCAGTACGTGTGCGATCGCAGCCTGCTGCCGAGGGTTCAGATTGTGCTGCTGCGTCAGGGCTTCTGCCTGTGCTTGGATGGCTGTTTGTGAAGAGGACAGATCACCATCGGATGAGTCAGCACCGATGAGATCACCCACATAAGGTTCTAGATAATTGATCAGGACATTTTGAGTTTCCAAATGTAACTGATGACGGCGGGTGTCATTGCTGCGCAGGGCAATCAACAACAACGCTTGATAAGTTCTTAAGAAAACCTCGGACAATAGCTCGCATTTTTCTAATGTGAGGGCCGAATTTCTCCCTTGCAGAAGCTTCGCCAAGCCTTGGATCATATTTTGATCAAAACTCTCATTGAAATACAGAAAGATATTTGGGGTTAAGTAGTACTGAATGTAGACAATCCTTGGCCCAAGGTTCTCAAAATACTCAGCGTAAGTTTCGACAATTCTGCGAACCACAACGGCTAGGGGCAACTGAAATACTTCAGGGCTCATCAGTTGAGGGACCGTCTCGTCTAGATATTGCTTATGCCGCTTTTCGAGCACATGAAAAATGGCCAGCTTATTTGGGAAAAAGCGATACAACGTACCGACCGCAGTTTGAGCACGCTTAGCGATGTCGTGAGTTGTCGCAACATCATAACCCTTTTCCCAGAAGACCTCGACAGCGGCCTGCAAAATTTGCTCGACTCTAATCTGGCTGCGATGCTGCTGTGGTGTCTGGAGGAAGTCGGAGTCAAGATGAGTCACGTTGAATAAAAATTTTGCTTGACAGTTTCAATCTGAATGCGGTTAATATAGCAAAATATGAAATATAGGTCACCTTTTCGCCCAAAGATACGGAATCGCGTACCATGCCTATTCTCGAGAAACCGGCTGTCCCGCAGCCACCTAAACCAGCGGTGAATCCTCTGTACTCGCCACGAGGTGCCAAGCTTGCGACGAGGGTTTGGAGTAACAACATAGAAAGTCCACGTGCTGTCTGCCTGATGGTACCGGGTGGAGGCTGGCATTCTGGTTATTTTGAGCCCCTCGCCTTGTTCTTGAATCAGCAAGGTTTTGCTTGCACAAGTTACGATCCAGTCGGGATGGGCTACTCCGAGGCTGAACCGGGGACTCCCGAAGGGTGTATACACATCAACCAATTCGACGACTTTGTGGAGGACATCTTTGCGGCCCTAGTTTGGACCCAGCAGCAGCTGCAATGCTCAGTGGATGTGCCCATTTTCCTTATTGGCGAATCGGTCGGGGGTCTTCAAGTACTCGCAGCTGGCCTCGCAGAACAGAGGGCAAAAGCGACTGGCATCAACTTGGCAGGAATCATTGTGACAGGTGCGGCGCTTGAAATCGATCCGGCCACATTGCCGCCCAAACCTGTTATCAAGGTCTTGGCCTTTCTGTCACGCTACTATCCAAGACTGAAAATGCCAGCAACCGACTTTTCAGCCACTTTTGACGCAGCGTTCGGCAACAAGGAGTGGGCCAAGGTTGCCCGTCTCGACCCAGGTGTTCAAGTTTCGCCTCGACCAACCATGGCGGCAGCGATTGCTACGGTCACAACCGGAGAGAAGATTATGAGAAAGGCCGAGGCGTTTAGAGTGCCGTTACTGGCGATTCATGCTATTAATGATTGCCGAACCATGTGTACAGCCATGCAGCAGTTTGTCGATCAATCAGGCCCCCTAACGGAAGGCTTCTGGGTTGAGGACACTACCGGCCATCAACTGTTGCAAGATCGAGAAGAGGTTACTAGCAGGGTGATGGAAAAAATGGCCAGCTGGTTGCTGGAAAGGACGTGAGCGACACATACCCGTCCTGCTTGTACCTTTGTTGAAGTGTCACATTTTGTCAAAGAAGGTTGCCTGGTAGACATTTAAACGGATTACGTCGTGAGCTAACTCAATTTTCTCGTTCATATAGATTGAGCCTGCTTAACTTTTGGGTATCGTCATCCGATCTAACAATCCTGTTGGAGCGGACTGATGACGGTGATTGCGGTAAATCTCTAAGATGCTTGCTGCCACACAACTTCACCGTTAGATCCCGCCAATTTTCCAGTTACCCCATTTCATTGCAGGGGACGCTACGGTTACAGTGATTTTGCTAGAGTTTGCTTGGCTGTAGATCGCCTGAATTCCTGCCGTTAGTTTGACAAATCTCAATCTTTTTGCAGAAACTTACCCCAAGAGAAAGTTGGCCCTATGTAAGTCCTCCAAGCTGGAGTGGACTTGTATCCAGCTACTGAGAAGTACAGATCAAGCCGTGCCAGGTTCATGAGCATCGACTGTCTGTAGATCTCCAAGTGTTGACAGAGAGACCGGACTGTTCCCTCGGGCCGCATCACTTTGATCTCGCTCGGGTTACTCACTACTGAGTCGATGGCACCTTTCATCTTGCTATCTATCTCAGCAAACGACCTCGTGATTTCTTCAACAGAAACAAAGCCTTGATTGCGGATGAGATCGAATCTCAGGGATCCAGATTGTATGGCTTTATTGTAGGAAGACTGGATACTAAGGATCTCTACATACAATTCTCCAAGGCTCATAGATGCTCCACCCAGACGAAGCGATAGATCCTCGTCCAAAGTTATCCCGAGGCCTATATCTCGCAACCTATGGCAGCCCAGTATCTGCTCCCATTGAGTTTCCAATTCTGGTAACATCCCTTCTCCTTGCTTTTCCTATATTGGCCAAACGCAACCTACCCGAACCAATAGATTGATTGGCTCAATGAAGTCAAAGTTCCCATGTCAAAAGACTTCACTTCTGTCTAACATTAGCCTGTACCGGATGCAACGAGGGAATCGGCTGCTATTGTTGGAAAGGATCCTTTGTACCGGTAAAGCACACCGTTAACTGGTTTTGTTTCTGGGCTAATGCATACGGAAAGTTCACTTGCTGCTGCCTAATGAAGTAGCTCCGAAAGTTTTGATGTGAAGCGCCTACTCTTGTATTCAAGCGAATTGCTTATGAGGTGGCTTCAATGCACCCTTCAAACTACCCCCAGAGTTATTATCCTTGCTTTCTGCCTATAACGATCGCAAAATAGCCGCGATCGCTGGCTTCAAGTTCGGTAATAGGAGGACATATTATAAAGGGTCAAGGATACTATATGGGATGGTGCCAAGTATCATTGGAGTGAGGAATTTAGAGAGTATCTGAGTGAGGTCAATGAAGGGAAGATAGAGGCAGAGTGGAAAGTAACCTGTATTCGTTTAGACCCAAGTTAGAAGACCTCAGCCAACAGTCACTAACTTGACTCGGAGCAGAAATCTGGAGGAAACAACCAGCTTATGCAACATGATGACCAATAAGCTTCCCATCAGCCTGTTATGCAGCATCTTGTCGTCTAAACAGCTGCAACGGATCCTTGGCTTCCTTAATTCACACTACATAGAGCCACTTTGAGCAAGTATTTAGGACGGCATCGTCGCGGTGCAATTTCTCCTTTAACCTGTTTTTACGGCATAAACCTATGGGCGTTCCTTCCAAAAAACTCTTAGATATCAAGAAAGCCCTCTGGCTCGGCTCCGGCATTACTCTTTTCTCGCTCGGAGACTGGCCAACTGTAACCTCTAAGGGATCCAGCTAATTTAGAACTTTTGTAACCACGCCATTTTCTACGACAGCATCAGCCTTTCCCCAACTCCGTACCTGGCACCTGTACTTCCCCTCACTTAACCCCTGGCCCCTCAAGGATCCCAGCGATTCGC
>CAYUEE010000067.1:0-693 GCA_964443615.1 uncultured bacterium
GGTACGAGCAAATAGCGGGATGAGACCAAATCCGATCGACGATACCAAGACGAGGCTTAGTCCCAAGCGAGAAGAGGAGGGTTGCACAGAGCTATCTCAATCACTAAAAACACTCTAACAAGTTGTTCTTCCTTGGGACGCCCACTCGCCCTCCCTTGAAAAACAATAGTCACGGCTAGGGCGAGGATCCCGATGATTTGTCATATCTGAAAGTAGGACACTCTAGAGATGAAGCTGTAGACAAAGGCCAGAGATCTCACTCAACCCGAACACCAAAATTAATACTCTGCAAACTCAGGATCCGGGGCCACCTGAATCTCAAGGTAGCGCAAGTAACGTAGTGATTCTTCGGGCCCATCAATTTTGTGATCTTCGGTAAGCCAATACGTGGAGATGCTTAGATCCTTCAGGAAGTCAATATAATCACCTAGCGGGGGTCGATTGAAAACAGCAGCTTTCTGGACACTATACCCCTGCTCTAGCCAAGGTCCCAGCGCAAACCGTTCATAGAAGAGTAACTGTCCTACCAATTCCTGAATGGCTTCGGAGATGTCCTGATGGTAGAGCAACTTGACTTCGGCTAGCAGCAAGCTATCGGGAGTCACGGCCAAAAAGTCAAACCACTGATGATCCTCTCTCACCTCTAAGCCCGCCAATCGAAACCACCGCCGAAAGTGATGCAGGATCTCATTG
>CAYUEE010000067.1:703-24075 GCA_964443615.1 uncultured bacterium
GCCGTCGAGGTAGAGCGCGCCGCGGTCACGGACCCAGTTGGCGGCGTCGGCGGCGTTCAGCTAGCAACGGATCCGTGCTCCCACTCACGGGCAGACCACTCGACCGAAACTGAGGCGGTTCATCTGGATCTAAGACCACCCGTCCTCCAATCGGTTGATTGAGAGAGGGCAACTGCCAGGTGAGTTGTTGAGGATCGGGTTGGTAATCTGGCGACTGACCTTGCTGATGCTCTGAGGTCCAGCTAGGGGCCGGTTGCTCCGCGTCTTGGAGTAAGGCGTGATTGAGAGGATGGTAAGGATCCAGGTTAAACAGCTGGCGAACCTGAGACATTGACAGACTTAGATCCTGGGCAAATTGCTCTGGAGTGATGGTGGTGCGTCCCTGAGCTAGCCCAAGATGGCCGAAGTAAAGCATCACAATTAACGGATAAATCGGTATGGGGCGATGACCCGGAATCAACATATGCCACATATCTGGTGTCCAATGGGCCTGGAGAACTTCAGCCTGCTGTCCTCTACCAATAACCTGTAACATCTTCGGCAAGCCAGCCTGCCACCCACAGGGATGATCGTCGAATCCACAGGTCTGCCGCCCCTGGTCCACATTAAGAGGATAGTGACCGCCATACAACCGAAACGGACAGAGATCGCGATCCTCAGCCAAAAAGACCTCATCCTGCCATAAGTGAGCGGCTAATGCATGACAGCCAATACCCTCCTGACTGTTGCAGGCCTTCAACCACCGCCGTTCGGTAAACTTCCCCCCCAAGCGACTAGGGGCTAACGGTTGCACTAACCCATCCCGATTCTGATTGAAGAGGGGCCAGACCAGATTTTGCCTTCCCTCTACACCCCAACTGGCCGGCATCATGGGCAAGTAGAGATGTGACTTTGTATAGAACGGATCGCACACATCCCGAGCCAACTGCTCGATGGGCATCCCCGCATCGGCTCCCACCCACGGTAAAGGATGACAGGATGGATCCTTATGACCATGGGCTTGATACCACTGAATGGCAAGGGCAACCTCCACAGCAATGGGCTTGAGCTCTGGTGTGAGCTGCCGATAGCGCTGCAGGAGGCGTGAGGCCTTTACAAAAAGGTCATAACGGTGGATCGAAATGGCAACCATAACTCTCGAAGACCGAACGGATCCTGTAGACGCAATAGGAAGAATTAACTGGAGGAATGCAATTAGAGGGCAGCCATGGAAGCAGCAACTAGCTGCCGAGCTCAGACTCAGTGTAGTGGAGAATCCTCGAGCAGATCCGTTTTGCTTAGAGATCTCACGCTGGGACCGTACTCGGCCAGAGATCTGGGGGTAGGGATCGTGCTCTACCTGCTGACATCAAGATGGCCTAGAATTGATCAGGTTGTGATCAACCGGGATTTCAAACACTTCTGAATAGTGACTTCAGCCCACGTCGTTACTGACAGTAGTGAGATTGTCTCAAGCGCTTATTCACAGGATCCTCTTTTAGTAGGCCGCCGTTGCGGAATAGGCCATTGAGGTCCCATAACCTCCAAGTTATCCTCGTCCAAGTCATGCTTGCGACTTGACCATCGAGCTAGCCTACGGTTCTCGAGCCGAGGTTGAGAGCTCGGGCCTCAATCCAGACTCCTGAGTTAATGCTCCGGGAGGTAGCTGATTGGGCCGTACTTTGCGTCATACTTGGGGGTGACACCACGGGAGTGTAGCACTTAGCCAGAGAGTAGGTATGAAAGACATCACTCGTTATCGCAATATTGGCATCTTCGCCCACGTCGATGCGGGCAAGACCACTACCACCGAGCGGATCCTGAAATTGACCGGCAAGATCCACAAGATTGGAGAGGTTCACGAAGGGGCAGCGACCACTGACTTCATGGAGCAGGAGCAGGAGCGCGGCATTACGATTCAGTCAGCAGCGACGACCTGTTTCTGGAATGAGCACCAGCTCAACATCATTGATACCCCTGGCCACGTTGACTTCACCATCGAGGTTTACCGCTCCCTTAAGGTTTTAGATGGCGGTATCGGGGTGTTCTGCGGATCCGGCGGTGTAGAACCTCAGTCTGAAACCAACTGGCGCTATGCCAACGACTCCAAAGTGGCTCGGATTGTCTACGTCAATAAGCTTGACCGTCTGGGGGCTGACTTCTACCGAGTGATCAAGCAAATCAAAGAGGTGTTGGCGGCTAAACCCTTGGTGATGGTTTTGCCCATTGGGGTTGAAGATCAGTTTGTGGGTGTGGTGGAACTGCTGACTCGTAAGGCCTGGACCTGGGATGATTCCGGGGATCCTTTGAAGTATGAAATCAAGGATGTCCCTGCCGACATGGTGGATGATGTTGAGCGCTACCGTGAAGAACTGGTTGAAGCTGCTGTCGAACAAGATGATGCGGTGATGGAGAAGTATCTCGAAGGGGAAGAACCCGATATTGAAACTCTCAAGTACTGCATCCGTAAAGGGACGAAGGAACTGGTTTTCTTCCCCACTTTCTGTGGATCCTCTTTCAAAAATAAGGGTGTTCAGCTAGTGCTCAACGGAGTGGTCGACTTCTTGCCTCATCCGGCGGAAGTTAACCCTCAGCCCATTATCGATCTAGAAGGAAACGAGACGGGTGACTTTGCCCTCGTTGATGTGGAGAAACCACTACGGGCGTTGGCATTCAAGATCATGGACGACCGCTATGGGGCGCTGACCTTTACCCGTGTGTATTCCGGTAAGTTGCAGAAGGGAGACAATATTCTCAACACAGCAACGGGCAAAACAGAGCGTGTCGGTCGTTTGGTTGAGATGCACGCCGACACCCGTGAGGAGGTTGACTCTGCTCAAGCCGGTGACATTGTTGCGATTGTAGGACTTAAAAATGTCCAGACGGGACATACCCTCTGTGATCCGAAGAGCCCTGGCACTCTCGAACCGATGGTCTTTCCAGATCCGGTCATCTCGATTGCCGTTGCACCCAAGAATAAGGCGTCGGTAGAAAAGATGGGTCTGGCTATTAGCAAAATGGTGCAAGAGGATCCTTCCTTCCAGGTGGAAACGGATGAGGAGAGTGGTGAGACTATCATCAAGGGTATGGGTGAGCTCCACCTCGACATCAAGGTTGATATTTTGAAGCGGACCTATGGAGTGGAAGTGGATGTGGGTAAGCCGCAGGTGGCCTACCGCGAAGCTATTACCCGTCGTATTGAAGATAGCTACACGCACAAGAAACAATCGGGTGGATCCGGTCAGTACGCCAAAATTGACTATGTTCTTGAACCCGGTGAGTCTGGTGATGGGTTTGTGTTTGAGAGCAAGGTTACGGGTGGTAGTGTACCTCGAGAATTTTGGCCGGCGGTTCAGAAAGGCTTTGAGACCAGTGTTGTCAAGGGTACGCTAGCTGGCTATCCTCTGGTTGACTTGAGGGTTGTTCTCACTGATGGTGGTTTCCACCCTGTTGACTCCTCTGCGATTGCATTTGAAATTGCGGCTAGAGCAGCTTATCGTCAGTCCTTGCCCAAAGCAGGATTGCAATTGCTAGAGCCCGTGATGAAAGTGGATGCGTTTACGCCTGATGCTCATGTTGGTGATGTGATCGGGGATTTGAACCGTCGTCGCGGCATGATCAAGTCTCAGGATGCGGGTGCCACAGGAGTCCGGATCAAAGCAGACGTCCCTTTGAGTGAGATGTTTGGTTACATCGGTGATCTGCGGACAATGACCTCAGGTCGGGGTCAGTTCTCAATGGAGTTTTCTCACTACGCCCCCTGCCCGAATAATGTGGCCGAAGCAGTGATCAAAGAAGCTAAAGAGCGTCAAGCCGCTGCTTAGTTCCCATAACGTTGGGCTTGGATCCGATCCTCTCAACGTTAAGCTCGATTTGGATTTGGACCAGATCCCAGACTAACAATAGACCTGAGAGTCCTGAGTTGTGACATTGCTGCTCAGGGCTTTTATTATGAATGCCCTAATGTTATTTGGTGTCGTCATCCTGAGTGCATCAAACCTTTAAGAAAATGTGGCAACGGATCCGTTTCGCGGCATGATAAGGACCGTAATGATTTGTGACTAAAGTCAACCTTCGAGGGCAATCGATGACGACTACGCTTTCTCCTATCACTTCGGCCCAGCAATTGCTAGACGCCTACGCTAAGGGCCAGCGCGAGTTCCCCCAGATTAATTTAAGCGGGGCCAGTTTAGTGGGCGTTGATTTGAGTGAGGCCAACTTTCAAGGAGCCAACTTCCAAGGGGCTGATCTCCGCGAAACCAACTTGTCTAAGGCGAATCTAGCCAATGTCAATTTCCAAGGAGCTCGGTTACGGCGTACTAACTTGATTGACACCAATCTCATCAATGCAGACTTTCAAAAGGCAAACCTGTACCGAACCAAGCTCCTCCGCGCTAACCTTAGTAATGCCAACTTTGGTCGAGCTGACCTCCGGATCGGTGCTGACTTGAGAGATGCCAACATCACAGGTACCAACTTCCGGGGCGCTTTGTACGATGAATACACTAAGTTCCCGCCTGATTTTGATCCAACAGCACAAGGCATGTAGTTAAGCTGCCTCAGCAAGTGGCCACTCTAGTTCAAGGATCCTAATTGTCTTAAGAGCCCCTTAAATAGGATCCTTGTCTAGTTGATCTAGCTCGCATGACGCTTCGAGTCTCGGCAGGAAGGCCACTCACATGACGCAGCGCATACCAGCTGTAGCAGGATCAAAGTCATCATCGAAAATGGTCAAATTACTATAGTAAGCCCCTCGTAGGTTTGCTGACGTTAACTTAACCCCCATCAGCTTGGCTCCCCACAGGTCAGCATTGCTAAGATTAGCACCTGTCAAATCAGCCTCATGAAGTGTAGCGTTACGTAGAACAGCACTATGTAGCTTTGCTTCACGCAAGTCAGCACGACTTAAGTCAGCTCCCCAGAGATACACCTGGCTAAGGTCAGCTTCACTCAGGTTGGCTCGGATTAGATTCGCTGTCCTTAAATCTGCGCCATGTAGGTTAGCCCCTCTAAGATCAGCCCCTCGTAGGTAAGCTTCATTCAGAACTGCTTGACGCAAATCGGCTCGCTGCAGGTCGGCACCGCTCAGGTTGATACCAATGAGATGAGCAACTTGCAGATAAGCTGATCCTAAGTGAGCCCCAACAAAATCACGTTCGCCGGCAGCATATCGCTCGATCAGATCCTGCGGTGTATTGACAGTCATGGTGAGAGCTGACGGCATAACCCAATCCTACACTTCGACAGGATCCATCATCTAACCAGTCACCTCTACCAGCCAGCGCAGATTTACATAACCCTATCCCTTTCTAGATCAATCTACTTCTGGGTAGATCCTGGGATGGATCTGGCCAATGATTTGAGTCAATGGAACACTGAGCCGAATCTTGCCTAAACGGAGCCTTAATCAACAGACCATCTCTGCCATTGAAAAAAGGATCCGACTGGGATCCTTAAAATATAAAATATATTCGTGAGAAGGTCATCTGTGGCAGTGATGCTATTCGTCGCTTTCTTCAATGGTCACATTAGTCATGGCGACAGGATTAACAGGACGATCTTGAGGGCCTGTTTCTGCTGTTGCAATGGTATCTAATACGTCTTCACCCTCGATGAGCTGGCCAAAAATCGTGTAATTAGGGGGAAGAGGGTAATCACTATGCATGATGAAAAACTGACTCCCATTCGTGTTGGGGCCAGCATTTGCCATAGCCAAGATGCCACGGTTGTACGCACGCTCCACCGGCTCATCTTCAAATCGATACCCGGGCCCACCGCGCCCTGTTCCCGTTGGATCACCACCTTGGATCATGAATCCTGGGATCACTCGGTGAAAAATCACACTCTCATAGAACCCTTCTCGGGCTAGGAAAACGAAGTTATTCACTGTTGTAGGAGCTTCCTCCGGGAAGAGCTCCACTGTCATCGTCCCTTCCGAGGTCTCGATTGTCGCGGTGTAGGACTTAGAGGGATCAATCGCCATTTCAGGAGGCGCGTCATACTGCTTAATATCCGCTTGAGCTTCAGAGGACTCCTCTTGTGCTGAAATCTGAGTTGTTTGAGGGACAACCCACGCTAGCAATGCAGCCCCTAGCAGGAGTGCCACAAGAGTACCGACTATCCGCATATCTAACCTGAAGAAACGCCAGACTCATCATATCTGCAAGACCTAGCATGTCTCGGGGAATCTCCCCACATTTATCTGTATCCCCGCGCAAACTATAATCACCCGAACGGTGAGAGGTAATCGGAAAATGGTGGCACTCCTAGATTGATGACAGGATCCACTCGGGGAAAAAAGGCTCCCCAGCCATGCCTCGGAGTGTGAAATGGATGAAGACAAGAATAAATAGGATTCCAGCGGTCACACTTGCACCAGCTAGAGGACTACGTTTCCATAAATTGACGAATGGTGAGACTAAGACCCACACGGCCCCTAGTAGCGTTGTAACGAAATAGGTGGGGTAACGCGAGACATTATCGACAAATCGGTCCTCTAGAGAGCGGGGTTGGTCTGGTTTAGGTGGCATGGTCGCTCCAATCTGCGTAAAGATTCAATGGTGGTTAATCAATGATAGTTAATCATTGGTGGTTGAGTTTTGATCATCGAGTGGTGATAAACAAGCAGTGATGGTTGAGTGATGTAATCGATTTACTGCTATGGTCTAACCTAGCAAACAGCTACCATTTCTGCTTGAGCGTGCCACCATTTGATACATCTAGTCGGACTCTGCTTGGGAGTCTTGTCAGGATTGAGTGGTATAGCGCTTATGACTTACGGCAAGGAGTTGAGAATGTCACCTCGTGAAGATAAAATAAGGATTTCTTAATGGGAGTTATCGATGGCCTCATCTCCGCAGCGCTCCTCAGACATCACTCTGGATGCAAGTTACCGTCTGCCCGCCTCAATTTTTCTCATTTCATTGCCCTTGAGTTTCCTTTCACCATGGGCGACTGTTGTACTAGCTTTATTTGCTGCTTTTCTGACAGTCCAAACCGCAACGTTGCACCTTGTGTTCACAGCAACAGCCCTGGAGGTGTATCGAGGGGAAGTCAGGATCCGACAGTTCCCCTACCAAGAGTGGCAATACTGGGAGATTTACTTCTCATGGATCCCGATTTTGTTCTATTTTCGAGAGGTGAAAAGTATTCACTTCTTGCCCATTCTTTTTGACCCTACGCAGCTCCAAACCTGCTTGGAAACACGAGTTGGTTTAGCGTCATTACTGGTTCAATCTCGGTCAGAGGCTTCAGAGCAGCCTGAGGCTCCATCCTCACCCCCAGAACCAGCTCATGAGCCAAATCGTTAAGTGCCTGACCTTACCGGGTTCACGCGAGAGGTCACGATGGATCCGGTGAGCTGAGAGACAGTACGGCTTGGGCCGTGGCAAGTACATCTTTAGGACGGAAGGGCTTAGTCATGTAGAGGTTAGCCCCCACCTGTAGCCCGTACTGCTTTTCGCTGTTTTGGCCTTTAGCCGTCAGTAAAACAATGTAGGGCTTTTGCCATTTAAGGGTTTGCTTTACATGAGCACAAACTTTAAATCCATCCATCTCGGGCATCATCACATCTAGAAAAACTAAATCAGGGTGTTCTTGAGTAATGATAGTTAGAGCCTCTCTACCTGTCCGAGCTTTCAACACCGTTAGAGTTGGCTCGTCTAGCCTTATTAGAATTTGCTCAAGCAGGATCAAGATAGTCGGTTCATCATCGACGATTAGGACTTTTCGGATAGAAGACATAAGCGTTGGGGAGATACTTTTGGGCTGAGCGACTAGTGATAACTTGCTAAGGATTAAGGACTGGCAGGGCGCCCACTCAAACAATTGGCAACTTATAAACTCAGTTTCGTATAATAATTAATTGATAAACAGCCTAACTCTTAACCTTATCCCGCAGGGTTGGAACAACAGGCAGTGTGAACGAAAATGTACTGCCTTGTCCCTCAAGGCTCTCAACCCATATTTGGCCCCCATGATACTCGATAATACGTTTACAGATAGATAATCCCAATCCACTTCCTCGTGGTTTCTCACCTATCCCAGCGTCCACTTGTCTAAATCGCTCAAAAATTTGACCTTGGTTGTGTTTGGAGATCCCAATACCTGTATCAATAATGCTAGTCACTAAGTAGTCATGCTCTTGACGGACTTGACACACAATTGAACCCGATAGGGTGAATTTCACTGCATTGGACAGCAGATTAATTAAAACTTGCAACACTCGGTCAGGATCCGCTGTTACACGAGGTAAATTAAGTGCAATAGATTGGGTCAAGATTACAGGACGGCCTCTAAGTAAGGTCGAGGTTACATCTACTGCTTTCTTGATCAAATTAGACAGGTCGACGATTTGAAGATTCCAGTTAATCCGCCCCTCTTCCAGGCGAGCGCTGTCTAAGACATCGTTGATGAGTGTCATTAAACGTTCCATCTCAGAATCAATGATATCCATGTTGTCCAGGATCCGTTGCATCATCTGCTTTATACTTGAATCTTTAATGGTTAGTTTTGGAAAGAGATCGTCTTCTAGGGTTTCCTTAATTAAGCTGATAAACCCAAACACTGAGGTTAGCGGTGTGCGTAACTCGTGGGATACCAGAGAGAGAAACTCACTTTTCATCCGCTCAATCTCTCGTTCGCGGGTGACATCTCGAATTAAAACAACGACGTCGTAGGTGTTATCCTTTCCATCCTCAGAGAACCGTGCTATTGGAGTCGCTAGCGCTTGGCCCACGTAGTTGTTAGATAGCGTCACTTCTATGGTTGATCGATCGACACGTTCTCCCAATCGGATTCGTTCGATCAGCTCCACTAAATTAGAAGGAAATAGATCGCTAATGGCTTGATCGTAAATATCAGACATGCTGAGCTGAAACATACTAACCAAGGCAGGGTTAAACAGAGCAATATATCCTGCTGAGGTGATAACCAATAACCCATCTGCAAGGTTATCAACAATGGCATTAAGATCATCAATGACCCGTCGCAATTTAGCAGCTTGGTGCTTAGTTTGTTGCAGGAGTTGATGCTTCAGCGCAGCTTGCTCTCGCAAACGGGCTTCACTATCCTGTATTGCTTCCTCGGCTATCTTGCGGTCTGTAATATCTCGAATAATAATTAGGACTTCATCCGGCCTCTCTACACCTGGATAGGGAACAACTCGCGCTTCTTCATATTGAATGGATCCATTCATCTCAAGTTCATAGTCATAGAGTTGGATTTCGCCTGTCTCTAATGCTTTATGAACATGTTTCATCCGAGTTGCTGCCTCTTCAGCGGGCAGAATATTGAAAATTGAAATATTTGTTTGTAACGCATACTCCGGGTTGTAAACGGTCACTTCGCCCTGATCAACCAATTGTAGATAGGTTCCATCACGGTGAACTCTCAGCAACATGTCCGGAATGGCTTGCACAATAGAGCGATTTAATCGTTCACTCTGAGCTAGAGCCAGCTGAGCAATTTTTAAGTCTGTGGTGTCAATAACGATACCAGCCACCTTGGTCAATATTCCCGCAATTGTTACCATGCTTACTTTTTCATATACCCATATGATCCGTCCATCAGCAGCTACCATGCGATATTCCAAGACATGATCGCGTTGGGCTGCCATTGCCTCTAAACATGCTGATAGAACTGTGTCTTGATCTTCAGGATGGATGACTTCGATCCAAGACTTCAAATCATGCCAGCGCTCCAGTGGATATCCTAGAAGGGCCTCAACGTGTTGGCTCATGAAGGTATATCGAGAAGTTGCCGGATCCCCTTCCCAAACAACACAATCTAGAGAATTAATCAGATTTTGATAGTCCTGCTGAGATTGTTGAAGTTTTAGTTCGGCTTGAACCCTTTCTTCGAGTTCGGATTGAAGCCGTTGGTGGATCATGGCTTGATGAATGGCAATACCTAGCTCGTCTGCAATCCGCTGAGCCAGAGCCACCTCACCGTTTGACCACAAGCGTTGAGGTGGGGCCTGGAGTAATCCGATACACCCCCAAACGCGTTGATTGACCTGTAGGGGAACCATGAGCCAGCTACCGGGGAACCGCTCTGCATAGAGGTGATTGACCGGATCCTCCAACGTTGAGGTGTCATCGATCTTGACCATCTGGCCTTGCTTAAGCCTCTCCGCCAAGGGATTGTCTGCGTCTGGCACCTCTAGCCCTGTAATATCCTCAAAATCAGACTCGGATCCGAAACTTACTACTGTTCGCCAACACCCTCGCTCGGGGAGGTACTGAGCAATATGGCCCCAGCGCCCGCGCAGCAGCTCTGTCACTTCACGGGTGGCGGTTTCAAACACAGTGGTCAAATCCAAGGAGTCCCGAATAGCATACATGACCCGGTTTAACCCTTGTTCTCGCTGGCGTACCACCTCATGGCTGGCCTGTAGGATCCGCTCCCACGTTGCGACTCCAACAACGGATCCGTCAGCTTTTATGGGCAAGGTTTGCAGGCCTCGCTGTTCCATCAGATCGTAGATATATTCAGGATCCTGAGCATCTTGGAGGGGTAAGGTGACTACCGGCGTTGCCATGATCTGGTCAATGCGGACCTGACTTAAATCACCATAGGCCGCAAGCCCCTTGATGACCTCTTGTTTGGTCAAGATCCCTTGTAACTCTGTGGTGGAGGATCCGACTAGAGCAAAGGTGGTACTCTCATGCTGTAGTAGAACAGGAAGTGCCTCTAGCACTAGGGTGGAGGGATCCAACCATCGAGGCGGAAGCAGAAAGCGATGGGGGATGAGCTGACTGGGGGGCGTCTCCATTCGTGTCGATTATCTAGAGGGCTTAGTGACTAAAATAGCTCTAGTTGAAATAGTATAACGTTTGTGGCTGGTTTTGAATGCCTAGTTTCGATGTTATGTGAAACTCTAACTCTAGCTATGGAGCAGGGTAGAGAGATGAGCGGGGTGAGCAGATTCGACAGGGTAGCCAGAAGACAGAGTGGCTGAGCGGATTAGCCATAGGACAAATTAGCTGTGGGCTCTAAGACACTCTTGTAAATGGTGGAGGTGTTTTAGTGCCTGGCCTGAGTGCAGAATCTCCCGCGCTTTCTGAATACCTGAGGCCACGTCAGGAGCGGATCCTAGTCGATGCAGAAAATATCCACTGGTCCACAGTACAGCAGGCTCTAGCTCACAGGGCTCACCGGTTAACACCTGTTTCATTTGAGTGGCCAGCGTCGTGAGATCAGTATAGGGAGCTTCGGGACCCGCTAGATCGAACTCACGGGCTTTAAGGATCCGTCTTTCGCCATTTTCGTTGAGAATGGTGGCACGATCACGAGGTAGATCACAACTCCCTTCCAACCCTTTAACAGTTGTGAACAAGTCTTGGCCTCGTAGTTCAAAGGCTCTAATAATTGTATCTTCAGTTGGTGGATGGACAAATCCTGGCAGGATATGGGAACTACCAGCATAGGGAGCCCAAATCAGCTCGAGGGTAGCTAGGGGAGGTCGTTTGCCAATTTGATCTCGATAGGTCATCAAGTCCTGGGCTAGAGGGAAGTGAGTGGGGAGGAAGATGAACCCAATCAAGGCGGTCTCCAGGATCCGGGCCACTTGGTCTAGGGTTACAGCGGTCCAATCCACGCCTAGCTGTTGCCAGAGCTCAACAAGAGGAACGCCATACTTGGTGGGGCAGATAGTGGATCCGTGCAGGAGAACTGGGGATCCTGATGCACCGAGAAGGAGAGCAACTAGAGGTGCAATGGGGGCTGTCCGAGAACGACCATCATAGGGATGCCCAAAGATAGCCAGAGGCTGGGAGAAGTTGAGGTTTGGTACAGAGGGTCCGCAGGTGTCGTAGGCATCCAACATGCCTGCAATCTCTGCTGGGGTAGGACGTTTGATCCGTTGCGCAATGAGAAAAGCACCTATCTGAGCAGGGGTAGCCTCAGCCCGTAACATCATTTGAGTGGCTAGGGCGGCGTCACTACGGGATAAATCTTTGCTGGTATGTTGACCACTCCCAACAGCTTTAACAAAGTCTCGGAAAAGGCTACTCATGAGCAGTCAGTTGCAACAGGTTAATGAATGGTGACTGATCATAGCAATTTCTCATTGTCTAATTGTTACCCATGAACTAACTTGCACCGATAGGTCTACTTACAAGGCCTTTTGAAAAAGATAAGGATCCTGGGCCGAGGGAGGGCTTTGGGCCAGGTTCCACCAGATGTCTTGGGACGTGGAATTGATGTCCCTGGGAGTAGGACTGATATCTCAACCTGAACAGTATAGAGTCATACTTTTTATCCTGATCGAGCTCCCTAAAGTGCTGAGTATAATGACGGAGCTAGCAGGGAGAGTCAAGGATGTACAATCTAACCGCAGTAATTATTGGGGGTGGGATTGGTGGGTTGACCACGGGCATTGCGCTGCGTCAGTTGGGCTATAAGGTGGAGATTTACGAGCGAACTCGGGATCTAAGACCGTCAGGGGCTGGTATTTCCCTTTGGTCTAATGGCATTAAGGTCATGAATCGGCTGGGTCTAGGGGAGCAGGTGGCGGCAATTGGTGGGCAGATGAATCGCTTGGAGTACCGTAGCCATCGGGATGATGTTTTGAGTCGAGTCAACTTGGATCAGCTTGTGCAAAAAGTCGGCCAGCGTCCGTATCCTGTTGCCCGAACTGATTTACAAACGATGTTGGCTCAGGCTTTCGGCCCAGACGATATTCATCTGGGTTGCAAGTGTGTTGGTGTTGAACAGGATCCTGAATCTGTCACCGCTGTGTTTGAAGACGGATCCCGAGTCACAGGTGATATTTTAATTGGAGCGGATGGCATTCGTTCAACGGTGCGCCAGTACGTTGTCGGCCAGGACATCAGGCCTCGGTATGCTGACTACGTAAACTGGAATGGCTTAGTACCGGCGAGCGAGGATTTGTGTGAATGGGATAACTGGGTTATCTATGTTGGGGATGGGAAGCGAGCCTCAATGATGCCAGTGGGAGGCCATCGATTCTATTTTTTCTTTGGGTGTCCCATGCCGCTAGGAACGTCAGTGGAGCCTGACCATCGGCGAGCGGAGCTGGAAACGATTTTCACGGGGTGGCCGGATCCAGTTCAACGATTAATTCAACGTATCGATGTTGAAAGTAGTTTGAACCGTTTAGAAATTGCAGACTTGGATCCGTTACCGGCTTTAGTTAAGGGACGAGTGGCACTGCTAGGGGATTCAGGCCATGCAACCACACCAACACTTGGACAAGGAGGCTGCCAAGCAATCGAAGATGCTGAAGTGTTATCCCGATATCTAGTTAGTACCACCCTCAGCGTTGCTGATGCCCTCAAACGGTATGAGTCTGAACGGAAGGATCGTGTCGCTGCCATCACCCTCAAAGCCCGCAAGCGCACCGATACTATTTATGCTAAGGATCCAGTCGTTACCGAACAATGGTACAGCCAGCTGCAACATGAAGATGAAAGCGCTGTAGTAGAGGCTTTAGCTGGAGTCATTCTAGGTGGCCCGCTTCACTAGCTGCTTCACTGGCTATCGTAATTATTAGATCCTTTAATTGGATCCTGTCTCACTCTGGTTTCTCTCGTAAAATGGTTGATCTTCTAAAATAGAAAGGATCCCTGAGTTGAGGATCCTGTGGCTTCATTAGTCAAAGTGCTGATTAAAGAACAATTGAGATGGCCAGACTGCAGATCTAGAGATTAGTTTCCAACCACTCACGAACTGTGTTGTAGTAGGCATCACCAGGTTGTTCATCATCAAATGTAAAGTGAAGCTCTCCACTTTCTGCATCAAACTCTAATGACAGCGGGCTTCCGGAATAACAGACCAATGTTTCAATTGATTGAGTACTAGATACAAACGACTCATTCATTCGACATAGTGCACCCGTGGCCGCGATCACTTGTTTGCAGGCATCCTCAGGTAGACGCCGACGACTGAGTAATTGCTCTTCAGTGAAACTCTCAAAATTGAAGTCTACTGTGATAGGTTCTCGCTGACAATGTTGAACTACCTGGTCATTCCAGTATTCATAGGTGTAGGGATCTACCAGCTCCTTCTGTTTATCTTGGACAGCGGCTGACTGAGCGTTAGCGCCAGAAGCGAAGGTTAATGCAGTCACTGCAGTTATGGTGACCAGTCCAAAGGCATTTCGCTTACAAACTTGAAGTGTGTTGACGATGGCTCGGTTCATTGTGAAGTCCTTGTGCAACTTGAGGGATCAAAATCGACGGTTTGACTATAGATGGTGCAATGAGTAGTTGCAGTGATGGTTATCACGAGGTTTAGCTGTACTAGTTAGGATTCTGACATTCCTGGCCCTAGGGCTACTTCAGACGCCTGGCTGAGCTATTACCGTAAGCACCAACGCTACATCAGTTACGGCTACATCGGCTGAGTAGGCCCACTCTTAAGGTTTGTATCACATTGCTGGATTCCCGGAGAGCTGTGGGATCCTGAAACAACAGACGGTGATGGACTCAATCAACGATGGAGAATCAAACTTTAACAGCAATCATTACAGGTGCATCTTCAGGTGTTGGGCTGCACGCGGCTAATGCCCTCGCCCGCAAGGATCCTTGGCATGTCATCATGGCTTGCCGCAATGTTTGGAAAGCTGAGCGAGCGGCCCAAGATCTCGGGATCCCTCGTGACCACTATACGGTCATGCACCTAGACTTAGCCTCTTTAGAGAGTGTCCACCTCTTTGTCCGACTGTTCCGAGAGCGAGGTCAGTCTCTCGATGCGATGGTTTGTAATGCTGCCGTTTACACGCCTACTCTCAAGGAACCCAGACGCACTGTGGAAGGGTACGAAATCAGTGTTGGCACCAATCATCTAGGCCATTTCCTGCTCTGCAACCTCCTCCTTGAGGATCTCAAAAGTTCTAGCTACGCAGACAAGCGACTCATTATCTTAGGTACCGTTACCCACAATCCGAAAGAACTTGGAGGTAAGATTCCGCCTCAGCCTGATTTAGGGGATCTTACAGGGCTGGCTGAAGGGTTCAAGGACCCCCACTCCATGATTGATGGCAAAGAGTTCAATGGCGTCAAAGCCTACAAAGACAGCAAAGTCTGTAATGTTCTCACTATGCGAGAGTTACACCGCCGGTATCATGAGTCGACGGGTATCACATTCAGCTCCCTCTATCCAGGCTGTGTCGCGACAACGGGCCTCTTCCGTGAATCTCCACGCTTATTCCAAGTGCTTTTCCCCTATTTTCAAAAGTACATTACTGGTGGATTTGTGTCGGAGGAGCTTGCCGGTGAACGTGTCGCTGAAGTTGTGGCAGAACCCGCTTATAAAGAGTCTGGGTTGTATTGGAGTTGGGGGGGCCGGCAGCAGGAAGGTCGCGATGCCTTTGTCCAGGAGGTCTCCAATGAAGCCAGTGATGATGATAAGGGAGAACGTCTCTGGGAGCTCAGTGCTCAGTTGGTTGGGTTAGCTTAAACTAGGATCCTTATCATTGAGCCGTCAGTATCGTTATTTGCGGTAGCGGCTCTACCATCGTTAACCCACGGATCCTATCCTTTCTATGACCCATGGATTTTTATTGAGCCGGCTTCTACTCCAGTTCCAGAGTGAGGCTGACGATCTACTCGCAGAACTATCTGCTGTCGCCCGCACTCCAGATGGCAGTCTATGGCTGGGATCGGATGAATATCTCACGGTAGAACGTCTCACACCGATGGGACATGGCGTTTATGGTCATCACACTGCCTTCCACCTAAAGGACTATTTGCCGCTGCCGGATCTTGAGTCTGAAATTGACATTGAAGGGCTGGACTACTCTGATGGTTATCTCTGGCTAGTTGGATCCCACAGTTTGAAACGGAATAAAACGAAAGGGAAGAAAGCAGAGTCAGATATTAGACGGCTATCCGAGATTAAACAGGATCCTAATCGGTTTCTCCTAGCACGATTGCCCGTCTTAAACGGTGAAATTGTCCCCACCTACTCTCGTCCTACCTATTCGCACCCCAACGATACGGATCCGTTATCGGCAGCCCGTTTGCTCCCAACCGATGGATACAACCAGCTCATCAAAGTGTTGGCAGAGGACGAACATCTAGGTCTGTTTGTGTCTATGGGTCTACCGTCTAAAGAAAATGGCTTGGATATTGAAGGATTAGCTGTCCATGGGTCTCGGATTTTTCTGGGTCTTCGGGGCCCTGTGTTACGGGGATGGGCCATTATTCTGGAACTTGAACTGGAGAAGTCTGCGCCCGACACCCTCATCCTGAAATCGTTAGGTGAGCGACCTTATCGTAAGCACTTTGTTGAGCTGAATGGCCAAGGGATCCGTGACCTATGTCTTCTCAACGACGATTTGATTATTCTTGCTGGCCCCACCATGGCCCTAGAAGGATCCATGCAGATGTTCTGCCTTAGACATGTGTTGGACTTCAATAGCGATACGTTGTGGGACCAGGAGTCTGATCGTCTTCAGCTTTTATTTAATCTTCCCTTCACGATTGGTGCCGACCACGCTGAAGGATTGGAGCTCATCCCCTGCTTCGATACAGCGGCGGCCCTAATGGTAGTTTATGATTCTCCTCATCCCAATCGTAGACCTGCTCCTAATGCCGTATTTGCGGATATTTTCCAGTTGCCAGCCCTTGACTCTGACTCCTGAGATAGAGAGCTCTTGCTAGCCTGGTTTGAACAGAGTGCGCAGATCCATTGGCACATGCACGCACAGGAGTACCTTAAATTACCCTCTCAGGTTAACCACACCTCCTACGGGAACACGCTACAGTAGGCCATAGCTGCCGTTGCGGAGTCATGATGAAACAGTACTTAGCCCTCTGGGGGGTCCTCAGCTTCACGCTGCTCCAGCCCGTCCACGCTCAACAGGTGTTTACCGCTGAAATCATTGATGTACCACGGGATCCTGTCTTCGGCTGGCAGAGTCCCGGGCCTGAATTTGAGGCGGAGATTGGCACAGTGATCCGTGAGGGTGGCTACCTGCGGACGGTAAAGCCCGGTAAAGCACAAGTCATCCTCAGTAACGGCCTCGCGTTCCGGCTAGGGGGCAACGCTGTCCTCCGAGTCTCTAATGACATGGATCTAGAGCAGGGCCGCATCATTGCTTGGGGAGAAGAACCCAGTGCCCAGCCCCGCACCATTGAAACACCTGTAGCGACGGCTGCCATCTTAGGGACGACGGCTTTTATCGATGCTGAACCTAATCGCGTTATCTTTTTCTGTTGGAAAGGGGAAGTTAGGGTAACCCTACCCGACGGATCCCAATCGGTTACCCTCACCACGGGCGAAGAAGTCACGGTTGAGGTTGGAGCCACTGACCTGCCTGAACCTACCTTGATGTCTAATGATGATGTGAGAGCCCGCTTTGCGGAAACAGATGATCTATTTAGTGACTTCAATGCACCAATGAAATCCTTTCAGGCGATGAAACGAGCCTTGAATCTTGACTAGAGGCTCCTTCTCAGTCCAGTAATGGGAACTAGACCGTGGCAGATAAGGGACGATGGTGGGCTTTGTACCTCGGGCTTAGTATGGGATCCTTGTTGGCTGGGATCCATACCTGGGTGACGCCGTACCGCCCATTTGCCTTTGCGGACTACACGTGGCAAAGCCTCTTTTTTCAATGGCGCGGGCCGCAACCGCCTCACCCTGATGTTGTGATTCTGGCCATTGATGAAGATTCCCTCCGCTTACCAGATTTATTTGAACCGGATGAGTTAGAGGAGCTGGAGGACCTTCAGAAGATGCAAGGGTGGCCCTGGCCCCGAGAGATCTACGGTAGTGCGATTGAAAAACTCATCACAGCAGGTGCAGATACGGTTGCGATTGACCTTATCTTCACTACACCTAGCGTCTTTGGCCCTGAGGACGATCAAGCCTTTGCTCAGATTCTGGAACGCCACAAAGACCAGGTCATCTTAGCGGAGAGTAACCCCCTCACCACCCAATCCATTGGCTTTGCCTTTCAATCTGAAGTTCAAGTCACTAGTCTCCCCGTCCCCACCTTAGATATCTTCAACCTACGCACCGGCAACGTTGATCTCCCTGTGGCTCCCAATCAGCAGATTTTTGAAATACCGGGCCTCCAAACGCTGGCCCCTCCGTCTCAACAAGACATGCTTACCCCTCCCCTGGCGGTTGTCATTACGCAAGGATCCATTCCCCCCACTAACCTCGGCATCAACTACAGTGGCCCCCAGGGTACCTATCCTACTTATCCCATTTGGTGGCTATTTGAACCGATCTTCTGGGAATACAACCTTGATAACGGATCCATTTTCAAAGACAAAATCGTTCTCATTGGCAGTACAGCCTACCTAGGCCAAGACCTGCTCAGTACACCGCTAGATCCCACCATGCCCGGCGTTGAAATTCATGCCAATGCCGTTGGGACACTATTGAATGATCAAGGCATTCGTCTGCTTCATCCTCTGTTGCTCCGCAGTTTAATGCTCCTCACAGGACTGGTGGCGGGTGGGGCTTTAGTGGTGAATCGCAATTCGGTGTGGAAGATCGTGATGACAGCTCTAGGAATCGGGGGATCTGTCGGCTTGGGGTATGGGCTCTTTCTGTTGGGTTGGACGTTCCCGACCACGGCCTGGCTCACCATTGTGGGGGTCACAGGTGGCCTGGATATCGCTCTGACCGGGGTGCAAGAACAGTTCAGTCGATTACGGTTACGCCGGATTCTGGAACGACGGGTCTCACCCGCTGTGTTGCAAGAAATATTGAACCAACCGGAAGCGTTTACGAATTCATTGGGTGGAAAGGTCTGTGCGGTCGGGATCCTGTTCGCGGATATTCGGGGATTCACCACGTTAGCCTCCAGTGTTAGTGCCGTTGAACTGGTGACTGTGTTGAATGAGTATTTCGCCAAAATGGCGGAGCCAATCCTGGCCCAGCAGGGGACGTTAGATAAGTTTATCGGGGATGCGGTGATGGCCGAATTTGGGACGCCGTTGAGCCGAGGACCGGAAAGTGAAGCACTAGCAGCGGTTCAGGCGGCTCTGGGGATGCGGCGAGCTCTGCATGAGTTTCGAGCCGAGTTGCAACAGCAGGGCAAACCACCCATTTTTCATGGCATTGGGATCAACTTTGGTGAAGTGGTGGCGGGGAATTTAGGATCCTCGCAGAAAATTGAATACACTGTGATTGGAGATGCTGTTAATGTTGCCGCCCGGTTGGAAGGTCTCACGAAGGATGTGAACTACGACATCATCATTTCTGACTCGATGAATCAGCTGGTGCAAGAGGCCATCTGGACTGAAGACTTAGGAGAGTTTGCGGTCAAAGGGAAAGCCGAGCCCGTCCGGATCCATGCGGTGATTGATGTCAAGGGGGGAGATGGATCCTTGTGTGAGCAAGTCCAACAAGCGTATCAGGCGGCGCGCGCTGTGAGGGCACTGTAAAGATCCTAAGGATCCTGCTCCAGTATTCTAAGGATCCTGATCCGGTACGGTTACCGCTCTCGGGCGTTTCTGATGCATCTCTTAAGATAGGTTAAGTTGACATTTGTACAGTTAACAGCACAGAACGTTCTTCATAAGGACTCATCATGGTTTTATTCGGATTCGGGAAAAAAGTAGCAATGCCTAAGCCGGAGGACGCGTTACCTGGACGCTCTGAATCAATGCCGGTGCCTGATCAGCATTTCGTCAATGGCAATCCTCTCAAGCCTCCGTTTCCGGAGGGAATGGAACTAGCTCTGTTCGGCCTGGGTTGCTTCTGGGGGGCTGAGCGCAAGTTCTGGCAACAAGACGGAGTTTATTCCACCTCTGTGGGCTACGCCGCTGGACACACTCCGAACCCCACCTACCGTGAAGTTTGCTCAGCAATGACAGGCCACAATGAAGTCGTCCGTATTGTGTTTGATCCCAAGGTTGTGAGTTACGAAACTCTCTTGAAGGTATTCTGGGAAGCTCACGACCCCACTCAAGGAATGCGTCAAGGTAACGATGTTGGCACCCAGTACCGTTCGGGTATCTACACCTATTCTGAGCAGCAAAAGCAGCAGGCAGAAGCCTCTCGGGAGATGTATCAGACAGCGTTGACAGCGGCGGGTTATGGCACCATCACGACTGAGATTCTGGAGGCGCCGGAGTTCTACTATGCTGAGGACTATCACCAGCAGTACTTGGCGAAGAATCCCGGTGGTTACTGTGGCTTAGGGGGAACCAATGTTGCCTGCCCTATCGGATTAGTCAGTGCCGGCCAGTAATGTAGGTTGCCCGACTCTGGTCTCTTTAAACTTTCAAAGCCAGCAAGAGTCCATCTCCAATCGGGACTAAGCTAGGGTTTACTCGCGGATCCTTGTGAACATGATCAGTTACGGATCGGATAGCCACAGTCCGTTTATCCTGATTCTCAGGATCCGCCACCTGCCCCCCCCAAAGCACGTTATCGATCGCAATTAATCCGCCCGGGCGCAATAACTCTAGACACCGCTCATAATAATTGAGATAGTTCGATTTATCCGCATCAATAAACGCAAAATCAAACTGACCCGCCTCCCCTGCTTGCAAGAGTTGATCTAAGGTCTCTAAGGCGGGCCCGATACGTAGATCAATTTTGTGAGCAACCCCCGCTTCTTGCCAATATCGTTGTGCAGTTGAGGTAAATTCAGAACTCACGTCACAGGCCAGGATCCGTCCCTCTTCAGGGAGAGCCAGCGCCACACTCAATGAGCTATAGCCCGTAAACACGCCAATTTCAAGCGTTCGCTTAGCTCCCAGTAGGTGAATTAGAATTCCTAGAAACTGTCCTTGTTCGGGACTAATTTGCATACGGCCTTGTGGGTGCTGATTATTCTCCTGTCGCAGTTGGTGCAATACCTCTGATTCACGAAGAGAATGATCGAGAATATAGCTATAGAGTTGATCATCTAAGGTCAAGGTGCGGGGGGACATCGGATCCTTTACTGAGTTGTTGAAACATCGGATCCATTGTAGTGATAAGTAGTTCGATGCAAGTAAAGGCAATGTAGTCGAGCAGTGAGTAGCTCCTGCACAGTGATGGATCCCCCCAACCCCCTCTTATTAAGGTGGGAGCCCTCACCCATGAGTGGATCCTGCTCTCCCACAAATTAGGTTATGCACGCCGATCCAGGACCTGCAGGATCTCAGCCGCGGCACGGTCTAGAACCCCAGGCTCCCCTAAGCTCAGCCGCATCGCTTGGTAATCCGCTTGAAGTGTGTCATATCGTTGGCGGTTTGTGAGCAAGTCAAACGCTTCTTGAACAACTATCTCGGGCGTGGCCTGGTCTTGCAAAAACTCAGGAAGAATGGCGCGGTTCATCACAATATTGGGGGGGGACATGAATGGGATTGAAAACTTCAACACATGCTTCCCAATCCAGTAGGTCAGTCGGCTGACGCGATAAACCACAACTTGCGGGATTCCCAGAATAGCCGCTTCCAGATTCACCGTCCCGGACTTGGCCAGAATCAAATCGGCAGCCGTCATTGCCCCATAGTGATTGAGGGATCCTTGGGTATCAACCATAACCAGATCAATCCCTGCCTTCTGCGCTTGTTTTCGTAACTGACGGCCAAAGGTCAATGAGGCCAACGGTAACCAGAAGCGAACTTGAGGTAGGCGATCTTGCAGCAGGCGAGCCGCTTTGAACACGATGGGAGCGACATGAGTGATTTCCTGTACGCGGGAGGCAGGGAAGAGCATAACCGCCAGTTGGTCATCGGGGATCCCGAGCTGGTGACGCGCCTGAGCCCGAGAGGGAGCCTGTTGCAGGATATCAATCAAAGGATGACCGACCCATCGCACGGTCCCCCCAGCTTGGGCATAATGTTGAGCTTCGGCCGGAAAAATGGCCAACATCACTGTCATCCGTTCCGCCAGTTGATAAGACAACGCCGCACTCGCGGCCCACACCCATTCCTGCGGAGCAATGTAGTAGATCATGGGGATCTGTCGTTGCTTCATCAGTTTGGACACCCGGCTATTGACCCCGACGTAGTCTACCAGGATGCACAGATCGGGCTGAGAACGTTGCAAGAATCGTCGGATCCGCCACTCTACCCACAAGGCCGGGCCAATAAACGGAAGAGCTTCAATAATACCAATAGAGCTAATGCTCGTTGTCTGGTGGAGTAATGTTGCTCCAGCATCCGCCATCCGTTGCCCCCCTACCGCTGTAATGGTGAGATCAGGACGGTGGTGCCGCAGTGTTTTGATCAGATAGCTCGCTTGCAGATCACCCGAGACTTCCCCGGTGCAGACAAACAGGTGTGGCATGGAGATTGAGATAGGCTGACACGATGGGTCACTAATGACGAGAGGGCAGGATCCCTCGGCGGGGGGGGCCACCGACAGAGGTTTCCAGGAAGGTCAGCAGATGATTTAGGGTGACTGACTCAGGCCAACTCTTGAGGGTGTCTATGGCTTGCTCCAATGAGAGGTGCGACTGGTAAAGGATCCTATACACCTCTTTGAGCTGATTGAGAGGTAAATCGGTTGACTGGGCCCGCTTCAGACCCACGAGATTCAGACCTCGGATCCGACCTGGATGACCTTCAGCCAGCATGAAGGGGGGCACATCCCGATCCACACGACACATTCCGCCCACCATCGCTAATCGACCAATGTGGGTAAACTGATGGATCCCGACCATCCCCCCTACCCGAGCTTGAGATTCGATGTGGACATGGCCGGCAAGGTTGACGGAATTTGTGATCACGACGTTGTCTTCAATGACGCAGTTATGCGCCACATGGACATAAGCCATTAAGAGATTGTTGTTACCCAGCACAGTGGGTTCATCTTCATCGGTGGCACGGTTGATGGTGACGTATTCCCGGATCCGGTTATGATTACCAATCACCACGCGGCTCGGGGCTCCGTTGTACTTCAGATCCTGAGGATCCATGCCAATGACAGCGCCCGGAAAAATTTCATTCCCCTCGCCAATTTCCGTGTAGCCATTAATGACCACATGGGGGGCAAGGACCGTTTTAGCCCCGACTTGGACGTGTTCACCGATCACGCAGTGCGGCCCAACCGAAACCGTTTCGTGTAAGTGAGCCCGTGGATGAACGACGGCTGTCGGGTGAATTTCGCCTACCGATAGGCCCCAGGACGTGATTGAACTCATGTCTAACTCAGCCAGCAAGTGGATCGAGCTCCCAACCTCTGCGCGACAACTGCACTCTGCAATGACGGGATTTCCCGACGATGACCCGCTGCTGCCTCGATGGCGGCCCATGACATCAGCTATGCCACGGACAAAGGCAATGATACTGGCAAACACAACGGGCTTCGCTCTGAAACCTCACGGTTCTAGAACATCACTTTAGCAGGGACTCTCAACGGGTGCGCTCCCAAGAGGGGATTTCCTCAGTGGGTGCCTCGGTGGGTGCCTCGGAGGGAGCCTCGATGGGTGGGTCAGTGGGTGCCTCGATGGGAGGGTCAGTGGGTGC
>CAYUEE010000068.1:0-23331 GCA_964443615.1 uncultured bacterium
GGGTCAATCGTTGAGAGCCTTGGGTCAATCGTTGAGAGCCTTGGGTCAATCGTTGGGAGTCTCGGGTCAATCATTGCGGGGCAGGGGTCAATCGTTGCGGGGCACTGGGTCAGTCGTTGTGCGGCTCTACTTAAGGGATCTTCAAAGCCTACAGAACACGGATCCTCTAACCGGCCACTTGGATCCCGATGGCGATAGATTGACTCCTGCAAGAGGTTTAATGATCCTGACAACTCAGGCAAATGATCCTGACCCATCAATGCACTCACCTCGAATTAGCCCGGTGACCTCTTGCACATCAAGATTGACTACTCAGATCTCGATGTCAGCCCAGCAGATCTCGGCTGTGGCGACCTAAACTTTGACTGTGACTTTGGACTGTCTGTTTTCAATTTTGACTAACGGAGATACTACCTTAGCTTAACCTTTGCCATAGATCTTGGCTTATGGATTAGACTCTTACGATTTAGAATTCAGAGCAGTGAGTCCTGTTTCTTTGTTCAGACTGATTTCCTCTAGATTAAGATGATAATCACACGTTTTTATCCCGTCACTATTGCTTAAATTAAAGACATTTTAAGGATACTCAATGGTCAGACTCTTGGGACAATTCATGATATTTTGAACTCACTGAAGACTATAGGATCCTAAACATGGAAGCAGAAACTGGCAAACCACCCTATCCTCCATTTACTGCTGAAACAGCGGCCCAAAAAGTGCAAATGGCAGAGAATGCCTGGAATACACGAGACCCAGAAAAAGTGTCGTTAGCCTATACCGTTGATAGTGTATGGCGAAATCGGGCGGAATTTCTGAGTGGGCGTGCCGAGATTGTCCAATTCCTACAACGAAAGTGGGCTAAAGAGCTGGATTACCGTCTCATTAAAGAGGTCTGGGCTTATTTTGACAATCGCATTGCGGTTCGATTCGCCTATGAATATCACGATGATTCAGGCCACTGGTATCGAGCTTACGGGAATGAAAATTGGGAGTTTAGTGAGCAAGGTCTCATGCGCCGCCGACTTGCCAGTATCAACGACTTACCAATTGCTGAGTCAGACCGCAACTATCATTGGCCTTTGGGACCCCGGCCTGAGGGGCATCCGGGTTTATCGGATCTCGGATTGTAGAGGCTGACCCCTAGCCAAACCCTTTCTTAGATTGGTTTACTTCTTGCCAGGCTTTGATACCCCCATCTTGTTCTCCAGCCGCAAGATAGATTCCTTGAGGATCCCACGTGATCGCTGAGAAGCCATGACGGGATCCTTTCAAGGTCTGTTTCAGCTGTTTTGCCTCCGACCAAATACCCAGAACACCCAGAGTATCCGCTGAGGCTAATGTGCAACTATTGGGCCTGAAGGCAATCGACTGCACGAATCCCTCATGCAACTGTAGAACCCGACTGTGCCAGGATCCTGATGAGTCATCCAATTGAAACCAAATCGTAACTCCTTCCACACAAGCCGCTGCTAATAGGGGTATAGGTTGGTTCTTTGATACCTGTGGTGACCATTGAATATGACGAACTTTGCCAGGAAATCCTTGCATTAACCAAGGCGGAGGAGCCCCCCATTCCAAAACAGATAAAGTTCGGTCATAATTTCCTGTCGCTAAGTACGTTCCATCCTGTGACCAGGCCGCAGCTAAACTGGCTCCTGGGACCCTAAGTAGATACGGATCCGTCAACCAATTGTGTGATGCCCAAACCTTTGTTCCCGTATGACCACAAACGGCTAAATAGTGTCCAAGAGGATGCCAACTTAGCCCTAGCACAGAGGATTCGACAAAGTCCAGGATGGCTAGAGTTTGCTGAGTGTTGATGTTGATAATGTGAACATCTCGATTGGCATTAAAGGCTAAAATGTTCGAGTTTGGCTGCCAGGCTAATCGATCTATCCAAGCCTCACACGGATCCAACTTTAATACCCTTTCCAAGGTCCCCAAGTCCCAAACAATAACCTCCCCACGTTGACCTGCCGCTGCTAATTGGGATCCGTCAGAAGAGAATTTTAGAGTGCTTATGGATGAAGGATCCTGGTAAGTCAAAACAACTTGTTTCTCAGGAAAAGACCATACACAGACCTCTCCAGCCGCTGAACTGATGGCTAATAAGGATCCGTCCCCAGACCACTCAATTGCAGTAATGTAGTCCGATAAAGAAGCCTGCCAGGTTAATCTAAACTCTGTGTGCTGTTGAGGCTTTACGCGAGACATGCCAAGAAATCCTGACGGAGCTGTGTCTCATCTAAGTTACGTCCAATGAAGACCAACTCATTGTTTCGGCTAGCATCAGAGGCCCACAGCTTTCCCGGTTTCCCCTCAAAGATCATGTGCACCCCCTGGAAGACAAATTGCCGGTCCTCTTGAGCAACATTCAGGATCCCTTTCATCCGAAAAATTTCAGTCCCTTGAGTGCGCAATAGATGAGTGATCCATTGATTGATTTTATCAAGATTCACTGGCTGCGACTCAGTAATCGCAACTGAATAGATCGTTTGATCATGTTCGTGGGCATCTTCATCAAGAAAATTAGGATCAACAGTCAAAGCCTGGTTGAGATCGAAGGCTTTAACCCCCAGCACTGCATCCAGATTTAACTCGCAATAGTTCGTCTTGTGGATGGCTACCATTGCATTCATCTGGCGGATCCGTTGCTCTAGGTCTGCTAGTTGTTCAGAAGATACTAAGTCAGCTTTATTTAACAGGATGACATTAGCAAAAGCAATCTGTTCCTGAACTTCGCTACTATCCCAGTGCTCCCACACATGCTTAGCATCAACAACTGTAACAACGGCATCCAAGTTAAGCTTTGCCTGCACATCCTCATCAAAAAAGAAGGTCTGAATAACAGGCGCAGGATCTGCTAAACCTGTTGTTTCAATCAGGAGGTGGTCAAAGGTTTCCCGCCGTTGCATCAGATTGCCAATAATTCGGATCAAATCTCCCCGCACAGTACAACAGATACAACCATTGTTCATCTCAAATATTTCTTCATCCGCATTGATCACCAACTGATTATCAATCCCCACCTCTCCAAACTCATTGACAATTACGGCCACTTTCTGACCATGTTCCTGGGTTAGGATCCGGTTCAATAATGTGGTCTTTCCAGCCCCTAGGTAACCCGTCAGAACTGTTACGGGGACTGGTGTGGAGGCAGTAAGGCTCATAGGTATAGCAACCAATTCTAAATAGGAGATGGTGAAACGCTGATAATCAAAGAATAGACCCTTTCATTGATACAGAAATAGCCGATCAGGTGAAAGAGCCTATAGAGACTTGTTTGGGTGAAATCAACCAACGTTGTACTACCACTTCTTGTAGGGTAGAAACTTCCCGCACATGATCACTTTGACACGGTCGCCCTTAGGATCCTCTTCTTTTTCCACATCAAGGGTGAAGTCAATCGCACTCATAATGCCATCACCAAACTTCTCATGCACAACCGCCTTCATGGGTAGGCCATAGACTTGCATGATTTCGTAGAAGCGGTAGATCAACGGATCCGTAGGAATTACGGGGTCGAGGGATCCTTTGAGAGGAGACTCAGTCAGGGGTTCGGCTACATCAGCAGAGAGGCCTAATGCCGTCACAATCTTTTCCGCCTCTTCTAAAGATGCACTGGCTTGACGATAGATAACAGAGGCAATCCAAACCTCATCCATACCAACGATTTTTTCGAGCTCTTCAAAGCTGATCCCTTTAGCTTTCTTAGCGGCTAACAGCTTCTCAGTAATGGGAGACAACACCATGTCTAAGTCCTCCTAAAAAGTTTATCGGGCTAAAAAGTTTATCGGGCCATGCAATCAAATAAATAAACCCAAAATCTGCACCATCACTCTTGAATACGAGCCGCTTCCACAGCACGAGTTTCAAGAGTCAGATGATGTTCCATCTCATGTCTGAGCTCGCGATACAACGGGTAATCATCAATGGTTTCCCGACTGCGGGGCCGAGGAAAAGGAACTTCAAGCACTTTGGCAATACGAGCAGCAGGTCCTTTCGTCATCATGACAATCCTGTCGGAAAGGAGTAGCGCTTCATCAATGCTATGAGTAATCATGATTACGGTTTTCCGCTCCTGTTCCCAAATTCGTTCAACTTCATCCTGCAAGAATCCACGGGTGAGGGCATCAAGAGCTCCAAAAGGTTCGTCCATTAGCAAAATCTGCGGATCAATTGCCAGAGCCCGAGCAATACCGACCCGCTGCTTCATCCCTCCAGAAATTTCATGGGGATGCCGAGTGCGTGCTCCTGCCAACCCCACCAGCTCCAGAACCTCACTCACCCTCTCGCTTATTGAACTTTTGGGCAATCTGGGGAAAACTGTCTCGACCGCAAAGCGGATATTCCCCTCCACCGTCATCCAGGGCATTAGAGCATAGTTTTGAAACACCATACCTCGATCAGGACCTGGACCTCCAATTTGCATTCCATTCAATTGGATTTCGCCCACGGTCGCAGGAGACAACCCTGCAATGATGTTTAACAATGTTGACTTACCACACCCTGATGGGCCAATGATGGAGACAAAAGTGTTAGATTCTATGTCTAAGCTAATATCTTCAATGGCAACAAAGTCAGGCCTCGCTTTACCTAGAAACTGACTCAGGATCCCTTGCTTACCTCGAAAAACCTTAGTAACCGATTGAATAGATAATCCTGCAGAAGGCTGAATCTCTTGGAAGGTTCCAGCCGCACCTGGCATAGCTAAATTCATGACCCTCGCCCAAATGAGATCACTTGCTGCAAAGCCCCAAACACTGTGTCTAGGATTAGTCCTACAATGCCAATGATGATGATGGCAACAATGATATTGGGGATGTAGAGGTTATTCCACTCATTCCAAATGAAATATCCTAGCCCTGTACCCAACAACATTTCAGCAGCCACAATCACAAGCCATGAAATCCCCATGCTAATTCGTAACCCAGATACGATACTTGGCAATGCAGCGGGAATAATCACTTTAAAGATAGTTCTCATTCTGGATGTCCCTAGCGTCTTAGCGACATCCAGATACTCAGGATTCACATTGGCAACACCAAAGGCAGTATTGATTAGTGTGGGCCAAATGCTAGAGATGAGGATGATGAAAATACCTGTTTTTTCAGAGTCTCTCAGTAGGTAGAGGCCCAACGGCAACCAAGCCAGCGGAGAGACAGGTTTGAGCAGCTGAATGTAAGGATTGAATGCTTTCATCGCAACCCTTGACATACCAATCAGGATCCCCAAAGGCACAGCAATCAACGATGCAGCGATATAGCCAATCGCAACCCTTCTCAAACTAATCAGAAGGTTCCAACCAATGCCGAGGTCGTTAGGTCCATTATCAAAAAAGGGATTGGTTACCCACCACCAAAATTCCTCAAATGTCTTAGATGCAGTGGGAACACCTTTAGAAAAGAGCTCAAAAGTAGCTCCTAACTCCCAGACCCCTAGGAAGATGATCCCAGACACAAAGAAAAGGACAAAAGAAAGGAAGTTCTCATTGCGGAGAAGGGGGTGCTTGATAGGTTTCCACTGATTGTAAGTTGCTGTCATCCTGTCTTCTCGGCGAAACGATTGGCTAGTGCAACAGACTCAGTACAACAGACGGTGATTAAACACCATACTTATCGATCTGCTCCTGGACATAAGCAGCAGGATCCGATGGATCAAACTCATCAAAGGCTAACGTCTCTGTCCGGTAGATCTCCGTTGGGGGAGTTTGGTCTAGTTCCTGTGCCAGTTCACGAGCTAAGTCCGTCAAAAAGATGTCTTGACCCACTTCATCATAGGTGTCGCTCGTGATCACTTCAGCAACCCGGCCATCACCCTGCAGATCCCAACGAACCAGCTGAGAGCTAATCCAATTCGCGAAGCTCTGCCAAGGATAGGGGTCAAAGTCAATCCGGTCAGGAATGCTGAATTCCCCACCTTGACCATCTTCAAAATCACCCGTTAGAACAGCTGCAACAACTTCTTCTGGCTGATTCAAGAAAGCGCGAGTTGAGATGGCTTTAGCAATCTCAGGGCGATTTTGAGGATCCCGAGCATACCCAGCAGCTTCAATGATGGCTTTATTCAAGGCCCGGAAGGTGTTGGGGTTCTCTGCGATCCACTGATCGCTTGCTGCAAATGCGCAACAAGGATGACCTGGCCACAGGTCTTTTGTAATCAAGTGAATATAGCCAGCACCCTCGTAGACTGCCCGCTGGTTAAATGGATCTGGCATGAGATAAGCATCAATATCACCAGCAATCAGCTGAGCAATACTATCTGGAGGTGGAACCGGACGAATTTTGACATCCACATCAGGATCCAATCCGCCAGTGGCCACGTAGTAACGGAACAGAAGATTGTGCATTGAGTAGGGGAAGGGTACACCCACGACAAAATCCTTGAAGTCAGCGGGGCCGTTCACTTTACCCTTGTGACGTTCAGCCACTGTAATAGCTTGGCCGTTGATGTTTTCAATGCTGGCTAGCTTAACGCCAAATGATGCAGATCCTAGACCCAGAGTCATCGCAATCGGCATCGGTGCCAACATGTGATAAGCGTCCAACTCCCCAGCAATGGCTGAATCTCGGACAGCACCCCAACTAGGCATTTTGACCACTTGGGCATTTAATCCATGCTTCTGATAAAAGCCGAGAGGTTCAGACATAATAATCGGGCTGGCGCACGTAATCGGGATAAACCCGACTCGCAGGTCTGTCTTTTCCAGAGGACCTTCTGCTTGGGCATAGGCATCCTGCTCAGGATAGTCAGCAACAGTAGCCGCTGTTACTAGAGCAGCACCAACCGCCAAACTCTTGAGAAATTCACGACGAGAGAAGTTGCCGCATCGAATGGTATCTGCGAAAAAGAGTCCTGCTTGGGGTCCAAACGCCGCAGCAAAGGCATTCTCCAAGCCACCGGCTTGCCGTGCTAACTCAAGGATCACTTTTTCCCGGTCTGGATTGCCCTTGGAGGCCATTTTGAGGAAGAGGGCCTTGCGGATTTCGTAACTATTCAGGCGATCAGCGGCTACGAAGGCCTCCGGCTTGTAGAGACCCATCTTGGACAGGTCGTCAATCATATCCACCGGATCCTGAGGCATGGTTTGCATGAATTCCCAGTGATCACGAGTCATGTGAGACCCACCACAAACCAAGCAGGCAAGATCGAAGTCAGAAATCTCTCCCCGTTGCGCAGAGAGCCCCTGCCAGTCCCGCTGCGACGGATCCTTAGTTAGCTGCATAGCTTTCTCATCTTTGTTACCTAACTATTCGTCATACTGAAATAAAGACACCCAAAAAAAAGTAAAGCTTGATACGCTTTGGTGGAAGTAGGTATGAGCTGTATTCATGTAATCTCTGTACTATGCAGAAGAGGCATAATGTTAATTCAAATTAAGTCGAGACTAGTTTCAAGTTTGGGCCAATGACCAATTGATCAGCTTGTTTAGTTAGCTCATCGTGTCTAAGCGGCTCATCCTGACAATTCTGTACCAGTGTGAGGCGGGAGCTAGAGTAGGGAATGTTTGCCCTTGAGGGTGGACTGGAGTCTGACTCACAACAGAGTCGTAAGAACATACATCTACCCTAACGAGTTGGTCTCGGAAGATAGGATCTCCACAACTCCTTGATATCCATCCACACGGATCCGTTGACCATTTTGGAAGCGACGTGTGGCATTGTCTACATTCATGACCGCAGGGATCCGGTACTCACGAGCGAGGATGGCACCGTGGGAGAGTTGCCCTCCAACTTCGGCAATAATGGCTTTTGCGCTGGCTAAAAGGGGAGCCCATCCCGCATCGGTGTAGGGGACAACTATGATGGCATCGTCTGGGAGGGTAGTGAGATCTGTGCCAGAGAGGCTGCGGATGATGACAGCAGTGCCGATTGCTTGGCCTGTACTTGCAGGTATGCCAGTGAGTTGAGTGTCAGTGGTTATGGTAGAAGTATCGGGTGTACGAGGGAAGACGGATCCGTAGACAACGGGAGGAATCTGGCAATGACTATCTTGTTCAAATTGATCCCGATTCGCTTGAATTTCAGCTTGGATCTGCTCTCGGCACGCCAGGCGCTCAGTGGGATTAAGATCAACAATAGCTTGGACCCGTTCAATTGGCAGATAGAAGATATCCCCGGCGTGCGTCAACAGCCCCAGGTCTAGCCAGCGACGTTCTAGCTCCACAAAGGTCCAGCGTAAGTGAGCCAGAAGTCGGGCATAGACGGTGGCAATGTCACCTTTGAGATCGAGACGGGGTTGGCAGAATTGAGCACGCCAGGATTGGCCAAGAGTGAAAGATGGTGGAGTTGCACTGGTTTGAGGATCCGTTTGCAGCGCTAGGTTAATGACTAGTTGGCGAATGGAGTCGGGCTGCTCTCGCCAGCAGGCCACCGCAATGTCAGTACCAACCTCACTCAAAAAGCCATAGATCGACAGGATCCGTTCAAACTCACTATGATAGGGATCCTGTTGGAGTCGGGCTCGGGCTTGGTCGGCACGGAGCGCTGACGGGGTAGAGGGATCCAGGGATCCTTGAATCTGGGAGGCCAGTTGACGGAGGCCTTGAAGCGCTAGAATCTCAGAGCTAGTCCTGTCGGTGAGCCACTCATCGGAGACCTTGAAGACAGCACGACGGATCGCCAGTCCGATGGGGCCAACGATATTGTAGAACGTCGCTTTTTTTAACAGATCTTGAATATGCTCAACCAGCTGCATCAACTCAGGTGTTGTTAGATCCTCAAGCGATTGGTGATCGAGGGTCTCCAGAACCGGTTGAAAATAGTCTGTTTGATCCTGAGCGAACGCCTGGGGGAGTTGCCGTTCCCGTTGAATGAGTTGCCAGAGCCCAGGGAGACATTTCAGTAATTGGGAGTAGGCCGAGCGAGGAGGTTTGCCCATTTTTTGTTGGCGCACCAAGAATTCCAGCCCCTGTTCAGGCAGGCCCATTTGGCGAAAGATTTCTCCGAGTAGAGTGGCATTGAAGTAGGCATGAGATTGCCACAGGGTAGCTGTTTCAGTGAAATCAAGCTCTCGCACCGCATCCCCTAGCACAATTGTGAAGACATCTCCCCAGACCCCGCAGGTTAAAGGCCGATTGATCGACCATGTCAACGGTGGAATTACCCCCGGAATGACTTCAGCGGCAATGGTGCGGGTCCAAATGGGTCTTAAATTGGTGATTGGGCGGCTTTGTAGGATCCACACTGTTGTGCCATCCCAGGTCCATTCAATATCTTGAGGTATGCCGTGAAACAAAGCTTCAATCTGTTTAACTGTATCCACCAATGTTTTGAGTACGGAATCGGTCACTAAAGATTGATCTGGCAGCAGGTGCTCCGATTCTCGATCAATTTCAAGATGAGTTGGCGTTTGCTGCCCAGACACCACACCAGAGGCCCCTCCGGCGATCGCTTCAACAATGATTTGCCCCCCGCCATCCAATGGATTCCGGCTAAAGGCCACACCAGAGACGACTCCTTGAACTTGCTGTTGCAAAAGCACAGCCATGCCAGTTTCTGTCAGTTGGCGTTGCTGCCGGTAGGTGGCGGCTTGTGGATCCTGATATGACTCACGGACCAGTTGAACGGCAGCCTCTAAAGCCTCCCATGACATGATGTCACCGATTGTTTGATACTGACCTGCTGCAGAACTACTGTCGCTATCTTCACCAAGAGCTGAGGAGCGAGCAATCCACACAGTCTCAGGCGATGGCGCGGGTGATAATGTGCGCAAAGCTGTCAGAGAGCTTGCCGTGGGTAAGAGTACGGATCCGTCTGGAACAGTAAACCCCGCCTGTTTCAAACGGGCTAACCGAGCGGCCTTGTCTCCCACTTGGTGTGGATCCTGGGCTTGAGCAAGGGGCCATAGGGTTGGGCTCATATCATCCACCTGCAACACATTAATCACGATAATGGCAATGGCCAACAGTACCATAGCCGCTGTATCCCAAAAGGATCCTATCCAGAGTCCACACCAGAGCACAGCACTCAAACTGCCTCCCCGCACAGCCCAATGCCGAGATCGTGTGACTACCAGGATCCCTAGCCCCGTTATAGCGACTGAGGCCGTCAATGGTAGGGAGTACACCGCCATTGCCCATGTCACATTAGTTACCCCTCCCCCCCGTGAGACCGCATAGCGAGCCAGCACCAGGGGAACCAACCCCAGTACCGCCCATGCTGAGGGTAATTCCCAATATCGAGCCAAGAGAACGGGTAGGATCCCTCGACCGATTTCAATCGTGACCACACCCAGACCTACCAGCGGTCCCCCCTCCTTGAACGCGGCAGACACACTGACATTCCGAGTGCCCACGGCAGCTAAATTAATCCCACAAAGTTGAGCAAAGCCACGTGATAAAGGTAAGGATCCGAGCAGATACCCGAATGCCAGTAGAGCAATACCGTAGAGCATCGTCATAGGGAGATCCGTCGACAAGACTGTAAGCTACTTGGTGCTGAGGTCTACATCAAAAAGATAAATAACGCCATTGCTGTCCTTGTAAATAACTCTCATCGTCAATGCTTATGGATAGACAAAACTCTTAAAATTCTACTTGGGGTTGAGGTCATATCTGGATAATTTCCTGATGTATCTCCTTTCACTAGAAAATCACAGCTCAGCAGCTAGCCTCAATGCACTTGATCTTAGTCTAATCCGTGTAAAGCTCTATGTTAGGCATCATCACTGTGCACTCTCCCTCATTTTTCTCTCTCTCAGCTATTGCTACGGTAAGTGGGTTTATTGCCTACGTTGCCATTCATTTCATCCTACTCTACGCCCGACGATCCTATCCTGAAGTGGTCAGAAGGGGATCCGTTGCAACTTATTCCAACGAAGGATCGAATCGCCTTCTCCGATAACCTTGGGCTGTCTCAACGACTAACTGTAACTCGCGGATCCTGATTGGGTGAAAGGCCTGGCTGTAGTCGTACTGAGCCTTAAGTAGGCTGACATGTGCTAGCGTAGCAAGGCCCATGCCTAGCACTGGGTTGAGACTTTTTACCGACCAATTGACCGACCAAGTTAATCGAAATTTATGGAACCCTCTGTTGTTAATGATTTCAATGATGTTAGTAATATTGATGAAGAGACCGGTACAGATCTTCGTCCTATCCAGTTTGAATCCTCCGTCGAAGCTATTCCTGACCTGCTAAATCCATCAGACCGACTTGATCGACTGTCGGAGCCTGAGTCATCTGATGGCGAACTAGACCTCGAATTTCTCTACACCCGAGACATCGAGTTTCGGCAGGAAACTATCTATTTCATTGTGGTTGATCGGTTTGCGGATGGAGATTTGAGCAATAATGAAGGACCTAATCCAGAGCTTTTTGACCCGACTCGTCAAGACTGGGGCAAATATTGGGGTGGTGATTTACAAGGAGTCATAGATAAGCTGGATTACTTGAAAGATATGGGAGTTACTGCTATCTGGTTAACCCCCTTGTTTGAGCAGATTGAGTCACTATTCATCGAGAGTGCTGCCATTCACGGGTACTGGGCTCGAGATTTCAAACGAATTAATCCTCGTTTTATTGGAGCTAATGAAGAAACCTCTCTGAATAAGACGCAGGATAGCCGCAGCACCACATTTGACCGCTTGATTGAGGAGATGCACAAGCGCAATATCAAGCTGATCCTTGATGTTGTGTGCAATCATAGTAATCCAGATATTAATGGTGTGAAGGGCGAACTCTATGACGATGGCGTAAAGATCGCAGACTTCAATAATGATAAACAAAAGTGGTATCACCACTATGGCCCCATCCAAGATTGGGAAGATGAGTGGCAGGTTCAAAACTGCGAGGTGTCCGGCCTAGCAACCTTTAATGAGAATAATACTAACTACAGAGCCTATATCAAAGCGGCGATTAAGCAATGGTTAGACCGAGGTGTTGATGCTCTCCGAATTGATACCGTCAAACACATGCCGATCTGGTTCTGGCAAGAGTTCAATGCAGACATTCAAACCTACCGTCCCGATGTGTTTATCTTTGGAGAGTGGATTTACAGTCATCCCTTGAATGAGCGGTCCGTGGATTATGCCAATAACTCGGGCATGACGCTTCTTGATTTTGGCCTGTGTACTGCTATTCGGGAAGGCTTGGCCTTGGGGTATGAAGGAGGGTTCCATCTAATTGATGAGATCTTTCAGCTGGATCATCTCTATGATCGAGCGACAGAATTGGTGACTTTCATCGATAATCATGACATGCCCCGCTTTCAAACGTTGAATTCAGATCCGGATCTACTAAAACTAGCCATCAGCTTGATCATGACCTCACGAGGGATCCCTTGTATTTACTACGGCACTGAGCAATACCTGCATGATGACACGGATGGGGGAGAGGATCCTTACAACCGACCTATGATGACGAATTGGGATCAAACGGATCTGTACTGGTGTATTCGACTCCTGTCCGGGTTACGCCGGTTAAACCCTGCCATTGCCTTGGGAAGTTACTCTAATCGATATCTCACACCAGAGTGTTTTAGCTACGTACGGTCCTACGGGGATTGCAGTTGTTTTGTCGCAATGAATCGGGGTGAACCCACAGCATTGCAGGGCATTGAAACAGACCTACCCGATGGTGAACACACCTGCATTGTGACCCGTCGTAAGTTTGAGGTGCAGCAGGGGCGAATTGACTCGCTAGGCTTAGATCGTTTTGAAGTAATTGTCCTCAGCCATGTGGGAAATCGAGTTAGTGGGCAGACTGTTGTCCGAGTTCAGTTGAATGGGATTCGGACTCAACCTGGTGAACGGCTTGTTGTAACGGGTGATTGTCCAGAGTTAGGATGTTGGGATATTGGTAAGGCTTATCCTTTGGAATACATTAATGACAATACATGGTTCGCAGAGATTCCCTTCAACGAAAGTGCAGGATCCTTGATCACATACAAGTATGCTATGCAACGTGAAGGATCCTCTCCAATTCGTGAAAATGTGGTCTGTCGGCGCTGGGTACTGGCTAACCAAGGTACGGCCAAGTGGCGGGATCGATGGAATCAAGCGTCTTAAGAGTGATTGACGATTGCCTGCATGGTACTGTACCGCGAAGTGAGAATATATCCTTGAGATAGAAAAAAACTTCAGACTGCCAGAAACTTAAGGAACTTAAGACAATAGTGTTAACTGCCAGTACATCGCTGGCCGCTACCTATCGTGTGGACAATAATATCCTTGGTGTTCGCTGTCGACGCCAATCTCTGAAAATCACTAAATGAGGGCCTTAGTCATGACTCCAGCGCATCCAGCTCCAAAAGAACTACTGAGGACAGGAATAGAAGAGTTTTTGAAGGAAGTTCAAAGGCGAGCACGAATTAATCGGATCTGGGACTTAGGACTTACTGTTGCAGGTATTGTCTTGACACTTGGGATTACAGTGGTTGGTCTGGCGGGTGATAATTTTCCAAGGAAAGCTGTGTGGGCTGGAGGTTTGGGAGCAACGCTTGTCGCTATTCAAGCAGCCAGTAGTACATTCCCCGTTAAGCAGAGGAGTGGAGGCTATCGTATGCTTGAGGCTCAGCTTGTTAACTTAGAACTTGACCTGATGTACAAGGCTTACACAGGTAGCGAGCTGGATAAAGCCGAAGCCGAAGTGCTGTTTGAGAAACTGTATGAGCTGAGAAGGGAAGCTGCTAAGCTTGAGGGCGTCGCAGGACTAAACAGAGTGCTGGAGACGAAAAAACAGATGAATGAACTGCAGACCTTAACCTCTCCAGGTCCTGGTCTGTCAAGCTAAGTCAACGTCTACCATACCTGCTGCTGAAGGATCAAAATCAGCCTCGAACTGAGTCTCCGAATTGTAATAAGCTCCCTGAAGATAGGTATTGGATAACTCCACCTCCTTGATAATGCAGTCTTGCAGATTCGCTTGACGTAAATCTGTGCCCTCTAAGGTTGCTTTCACAATTCGAGAGCCACGTAAATCAGCTTGAGACAGATCAGCATGACTCAGCAGCGTTTCATAAAGGGTAGAACCAAACAAACAGGATCCACGCAAATAAGCTCCTTCAAAACAGGCAAAGTGTAGCATTGTTCCGATTAGAGTCGCTTTCAACAGATTCGCCTCACTACAATTAGCTCGATTTAGTTCAGCATAGGATAGATTCACTCCGACGGCCTTAGCCGACATTAAATTGGCATGATTCAACCGGACGTCAATCATATAGGCTCCGCTAATGAAAGCCCCTTGCAAATTAGCCTCAATTAGATTTGCTTGCCACAGATGAGCTCGTCGCAGATTAGCCCGCTCCAAATGAGCCTGATACAAGGTTGCTTGCTCTAAGTAGACACCAGGGAGTTGAGCATTGGCTAGAGATTTACCAGTAAGGTCAACTCCATTGAAGTCTCGGACACCGGCTGCATAGCCAGATAAAAGATCCCTAGCTAGCATAAATTCTACTCCGGTTCTAGCTTGAACATAGGCAACTATTCAACTGGACTTGAATCTGTTCCGTGTTTAAATTGCGCCCAATCAAGACTAGCTGATTCCGTTTAGTCCGACCGGGACGTAAATCAATATCCAGGGAGTAACGCTGTCCACTCATCTGAAAAATATATTGCTCTTCGTATGCGTCAAACCAGAGCAGTCCTTTCGCTCGAAATATACCATCAGGTAGTTGATCGAGAAATGCCTGAAATAAATCTAGAGCAAATGGCTGCTCACTTTGGAAAGAGATTGAGACAAACCCATCATTGGATAAATGGCCAGACTCATGATGGTGATGCTCATGATGGTCTTGGTGATGATGACGCTGATCTTGATGTTGCTTTGTGATGGCATCTTGAATCTGAATATCGATGATAGCGTCCAAAGGGACTTGTCCATATTGACAGGGAATAATATAAGGACGTTCTCTAAGCAGACGGATCGTATTCTCAACCTCAGCCAACTTTTCAGGTGAGATAAGATCTACTTTGTTCAATAGGATGACATCCCCATAGACCACTTGATTAAGAGCTGCATCGCTTTGATAGTGAGTAACATCAAATGTTGCGGCATCAATTAAGGTGACCACTGAATCTAACCGAGTCAACTCTTTCAGTTCGGTGGCGAGAAAGCTCAGAGCTACGGGCAATGGATCCGCCACACCTGTAGTTTCTACAACCAAATAATCTACGGGCTTATCTCGTTCTAATACTTTGAAGACAGCTTCGATTAAACCATCATTGATGGTACAACAGATACAGCCATTACTAAGCTGCACCATATCTTCATCAATGGAAACAAGTAACTGAGTATCAATATCAATATCTCCAAATTCATTGACCAACACTGCAACCTTAAGGCCTTGATTGTTTTGCAGAACATGGTTGAGCAGAGTTGTCTTCCCACTACCCAGGAACCCTGTGATAATTGTAACGGGTAATCCCTGCTGAGGGATATCGGGTGCTGTCGTTAGTGCCGTTCTGGTCATAATCTGTGAACCTCAGGTTGAATCTGAACATTGAGCATCAGGTACTGTAATTTGCCTAAACTCGAGATCGTGTGTTTCGGGTGTGTAAAGAGCGTACGTTGCATATCCTGGAACTCGCCCAACAGAACCTACTCCAATCACTTGACGTGGTTGAGCACGGGCTGAAGTAGTAGGATGTTGCCCTTCAAGAGTTGTGAGCTGCTCAGTTACGGATCCTGCTAACACTTTGTAGTCAAAGGCCAAACCTGACCGCCCACAAAACAACCGCTGGGCTTCACCCCGCACAACCCGGTCCCACATGGTCAACGGTTCTGTTTCAGGGGTCAGGCAATCACTGACACTGACTGTGCTGCCATGGATGAGGAGACAATCTGACTCCAGGAACCCAAAATGTAGAGTTCTCAGCCACTCGACAGTGCTGGTAGAAACAGATTGCCATAAGGCCTCAATGGTTGATGCACCTTCCTGCCTTGTAAGCTCGTCTGGATCGGCGGTTTGGGCTAACCCATGCAAGATGAAGCACTGCTCTTCCCACCAACCCAAGCACACCTGAGGTTGAGGTTCACTTGGGTTTGGAGACCTAACTCGTTCAACCAGTTGCTCACACTCTGACGTAGGTCCGACAAGATCTCCCAGGATATAGGTTGCTTCTACTGAGTAGGACTTGAGGTCCGACATAACAGCTTCATAAGCGACTAGGTTGCCTTGAATACCGCTCAACAACGCCCATTGAGTCATCGATATTAGCTCCTAGTGCAAACATGAGTAGGATCCTCAGCACGTTCAGCAAACTCTAAGCCCCTAGCTAATCGCCAGGCAAAGATAGGGGGTAAACCGCGCTCTAAAATAGCCATGCAGGTGGATTGGTACGGATAAGACACCTCTCGCAACTGCACCTGCTGCGTCTCTGTGTCATATGTTACATAAGTTGCGTTAGGGCGGCCATGACGGGGTTCACCGACGGATCCAACATTGACGATCTGTTTAACTGGCACGGTATAGCTTTGATGATCTAAGGATCCTGCCACTTGACTTTGAATCTGCAGTTGAGCATCACCAAGAGTGCGGACGTAAGGCACATGGGTATGACCACAGAATAAAACATCGGCCTCAGTAGATAGCACTCGCTGCAAAGCCATTAAGTGATCCATATTGGGTAGGAGATATTCATGAGCACTGTTAGGACTCCCATGCACGAAACAGAGGTTATCTTGCCGCAAACTGTGGGGGAGTTGAGCCAGAAACTCTCGGTTTTCAGCGGTTACAACCTGATTAGTCCACTGATGGGCTAGCAGGCCACGTTTTTCAGCCAATTGAGAAGGATAACTGCACTCACAGGCATTATGACCTTCCACCACGTCTTCATCCCAACAGCCAGCACACGTAGGGATATCCAACTGACGAATACGCTCAACCACCTCGTTAGGGAAGGGACCATAACCCACTAGATCTCCCACACAATAGATCTGATCAATACTGTAGTCATCCATATCCCGTAACACAGCATCTAAGGCGGGTAGATTCCCATGAATACATGACATGACAGCTAATTTCATGCAGCTAACTCTCCTTGAGACAGTGCTTGCTCCAATTGGTGTTGATAGAAGCTCAGTGACGCATCAGATAGCCAGCAGTCCTGTAAACTCTGGCTCAAACTCTTGGTATCTAGATCTTTTCCCAAGATCTCTAGCCCACTCAATCGATTGGGTCTACCATTCAGATTTCGGGCATACTTCAATTCTTCCGCTTTATCGCTTTGATTGATGGTGTAGTCGCACCAGATCGCTTGACCGTCCGGCATCTCAATCATGCCCTTAGCTCGGTAAATCTGACCATAGGCTCCGCCCAGCAGTTCAAACCAAAACACCTCTAGGCTAGCGGGATCGAGAACCTGCCCACTCAGAGGAGCTCGCCAGATATGAGGGCTGGGTAGATCCTCGGATACTGGTAACCCTTCAACCACTTCATCGGCCCAGAGATACGCACTAGAATCCTGCTCCATGCTAGGGACGATTCCAATCCAGGTGCAGTCATAATCTTGAAGGAGCTGCTGTAACTCAGCTGGATTCTTGTAAAACGGAATCTCCACAATTAGGGGGATCCCTTGATTGAGCAGATCCGAGATCTTATCCTCCTGACCGTCTTGAGCGATCATCAAGGTAGGGAACTCCAGGCTGAGACAAACGCCGTCCAGAGGTAGAGATCCGGATCCGGGTGAATAGTATAAGATTGCACCTGATCTCTGCTGTAGATATGCTTTGATCCAAGACGTCTTGCCGACCCCAGCTGGGCCTGCAATCAGGACAATTGATGAATCAGTCATACAATAATTACACCAAGAGCTAGAATGATAACGATTATCACTCCCGAAATATCCTCCAGCATAGCTGAAAGGTCAAGCAATTCAATAGGAGCTGACGGTGTCTTCCCAGGTTTCCTCCGCCTCCCTCGGCAACCGGGTTGAGGGATCAGAGAAAATATGCTTACGTAGAAGCGGAATAAGAATGATTATCGCTCATCTTGCTGCCATCTATATTTCCCATGTCTCAGGTGTCGCTAATGGTAGATATCATTCAAAATACACTAGATTTATTTGCCTTACCCTTCATGCAGAGAGCTTTGATGGGTGGTATTCTAACAGGCTTATTAGGTGGCTTATTGGGTAGTTTTGCACTCCTTCGTAATCTGGCTTTTTTTAGTGATGCCTTAGGACATTCTGCCCTTTTAGGATTAGTCATTGGTTTGTTGGTGGGCTTGGATCCAGATTGGATCCTACTACCTTTTGCTGTTACGTTTGGCTTGGGCGTAACCTGGCTACTAGAACGAACTCAACTAGAGACCGATGCCATCTTAAATATTGTCTACTCATCATCGCTAGCTCTAGCTGTCATTGGGCTAACCTATGCTGATACTTATCGAGGCAGTCTTACTCAGCTTTTGTTTGGTGATCTTCTAGGCATTAACCCGATGGATCTGTGGCTTAGCGGCGGGATGTTGACTATCTGTGTTTTAGTGTTGGGGTTAAGCCTCAAGTCTCAGATGTTAATCTCACTACATGAACCTTTGGCCATCGCTCAGGGAGTCTCAACTCAGTTCCATCGATGGCTATTTATCAGTCTTTTGTCACTCTTTGTGGGACTATCAATTCAGTCTGTCGGGGTACTCTTGGTGAGTGCCTTTATTGTAATCCCGGCCTGTACCGCCCGCCTACTGACGCAGCACTTCACCTATTATGTGCCTGCATCTATGGCTGTGGGTGGTCTGAGTGCTGTGGGTGGGATGGTAGGATCCGCTGCATTAAATTGGCCTTCAGGCCCTAGTATTGTGGCTTCCCAATTGGGATTTTTCTTAATCGCTGTTGGTCTGGCTACCTTCAAAGACAGGGATCCGTCAATCTAGGTGTGGCTTGCTGGCTATCCGCTGGGTTGAGTTGATGGATTGACACTATTGCGACACCAGACGGCCATTATTATCTCCAGTTCTCTCAGTCCCAGAAATAAGTTGAATCCCCCACAAGCTCAGCTCAGGGGGATCTACCCAAGCAGGGATGAAGTCACAGATTAAGTGCTAGATCCGACTAACTCCTTAGCAGACTCCTCGGTTGGAAGCGGTCCCAGCTTAACTCCATCAGGGTAGTATTCCCAGCCATCTCGGATTTTGATGTCCTTATCCCAAGGCAATTCATATTTCCCTTCAGCCAAGTCTTTAACCCATGTCAAGTAATTCTCACGCTCTCCACCGGGTTTACCCACATAGCCTCGGCAGCCAACATTGAATATGTTGTTTTCAAGAGCCCAGTTTTTGCGAGCTTCATCTACCATACGTGGGAACAACTCAGCCGTCACGATTTCCCAAGGATTGCGGTGGCCTTGCTGAATCACATTGCCATCGTAGTTGCAAACTGTGCCCTCACCAAAGTAGTAGAATACACCGTCATAGCCTGCCAAGTTGACGGAGATGGTGTACATCAAGTTTTGCCAAGCATTAGTCTGATTGGTCAAAATCCACTGATCATTGACCTGAGTTGAATATCCAGAGATGCGGATATAGACATTGCACCCTTTATAAGCAGCCTCCCGCGCTAACTCAGGGAACATACCATCGTGACAAATACAAACCGCGAGTTTAGATCCCTTAGGCCCATCGCAGACTGGCATACCGTAATTCCCTGGATACCAAGGTTCAATTGGCACCCAAGGCTGCAATTTGCGATAGTGAAGAACAATCTCCCCTTGATCGTTAACGATAATAGCGGTGTTAAAAGGTGGGAGCCCCGCCACATCATTTTTCTCCATCAGCGAAAAGACGCCCCAGACTTTGTTACGCACACAAGCCGCTCGGAACTGATCAATTTCTGGACTGTCTACGGTCAAAAGCATTTCGTCGTACGTCCAGATTTTCGTATTCAACCCTTGAGTAGAGTACTCAGGCATCACAATCAGATCTAGGCCAGGGTAACCCGCTTTAGTGTTGTCAACGGCTTTACAAATTTGCTTGACCTGAGTCTGAATATCTTCTGGGCCAGTGATGACTGGAACTGGATACTGAATCATGGCTACCAGCAAAGACTCTGACCATGAACTGACACTTCCTGTGCTACCCATTTCAAAACCTCCATGAGGTGTGTGGTTGATATGCCGAGAATCATAGGGAAGGCGATGGGTGAGATTTGTGTTGATCAACACAAAATGTAGAATGATAATCATTACTATTCTCATCGTTCATTTAGCTGAATTGGTTGAGTTGATCAAGAGAGTATGAAAGTACCGCAAATCGATATTGCTGTTGTGGGAGCAGGACCACAGGCTCTGACCCTAATCACCCATCTTTTGCAGAAACGTCCCAAAATGAGAGGCCGAGTACGAGTCTTTGATCCTGCTGGAACCTGGCTCCACCAGTGGCAGCATCAGTTTGGAGCGCAAGGGATCCCCTACCTCCGGTCTCCTGCTGCTCACCACCCGTCCCCCAATCCCCATGATCTGAGGCGCTTTGCCGAATCACGACCGGATGATCTGATCCCACCCTATGATCGGCCCTCCACAGCTCTATTTCAGGAGTTCTGTCAGGACTTAATCCAGCAGTGGGACCTGAGTAACTGGATCTGCCCTTACCGGGTCACTCGGATCCAGCCTCTTCAGCCTCACTTCCAATTGGCTCTCGATGACGGTAGTTGTGTGAGCGCCCGTAGGGTAGTGGTAGCCACCGGTAGCCCTTTGACCCAGAGTCCTAATTGGGCTCAAGCTCTCCCATCACAGTATCCCGCTGATCGACTCTGTCATTCCAGTGCTGTCGATCTAAGATGTCTGCCCCATCCCTTGTGTGAGCGAATCTTGATTGTGGGAGGAGGCTTAACCAGTGGTCATTTGGCTTGGGGAGCCTTCAATCGGGGAGCTCAGGTCACCCTCCTCTACCGACGAACGTTACAAGAGCGATTCTTTGACACCGATCCGGGTTGGTTAGGCCCTAAATATCTGAAACAATTTCAAGCTGAACCTGATTGGGACACTCGTTGGTCTATGGTGCAATCGGCTCGAGATGGTGGATCCCTTACCCCTGAACTGATGACCCAACTGCGACGAGTCCAGAGGTCCGGCGCCTTGCAAATCCGAGAGAACTGTCAAGTACAACGGATCCTGTGGCAGGGATCCGAGTGGGAGGTCTTATGTCAGGACGGATCCTTGTTCCAGGTGGATCGGATCTGGCTGGCGACAGGCTATCGCTTTGATGTGAGTGCAGATCCGCTCTGGCAAGATGTGCGTCAGCACCATCCAATTCAGGAGGTGGGAGGATTGCCTGTGCTGGAGCCGGACCTCCGCTGGCCAGGGTGTCATCTCTACGTGATGGGAGGTTTGGCTGCTTTGCACCTCGGACCCACTGCCCGCAACCTGTCGGGATCTCGGTCGGCTAGTGAGCGAATTGTGCCCTCCCTGCTGCATCCTCCTCAAAGGATTTTATGCTAAACCTGATTGGCAACCCGTCAGCACATGATTCAATCCGCTCGCAATGGCTCCCTCACCCCACTACTTTCATCAGGCTGCAACATTTTCACCAGGCTGCAACAACTGAAATGGGGAGGTAATCTGGCTTGCAGAAAATCTTTGCTATTAGGTAAATGGTTTTAATTAACATCTGCCTTAGGTGAAAAGGCGAGCATAGCCCTTATGACTTCCAACTATCTCCGCGATTTAATTGGCTACGGACAAAACCCACCGCACCCGCAGTGGCCGAACCAAGCCCAGCTGGCACTTCAGTTTGTTATTAACTATGAGGAAGGAGGAGAAAACTGCATTCTCCACGGAGATGCTGCCTCAGAAGCGTTCTTGTCCGAAATTATCGGTGCACAGCCACTGTTTGGTGTACGCAACCTCAATATGGAATCGATATATGAATATGGCAGCCGAGCTGGCTTTTGGCGACTACATCGGCTATTCACGGAACGGGAGTTGCCGCTGACAGTCTATGCCGTCGCCATGGCACTAGCAAGAAACCCAGCAGCTGGTCAGGCAATGGTAGATGCCGGGTGGGAAGTGGCTAGCCACGGCTATCGATGGATTGACTATCAGTATGTGGGAGAAGAGGTGGAGCGAGCGCATATTCAAAAAGCTATCGACATCCATACCCAAGTTATTGGCACCCGTCCCCTCGGCTTCTACCAAGGCCGCAACAGTTCCAACACGCGTCGCCTAGTCGTTGAAGACGGTGGCTTTCTCTACGATGCCGACAGCTATGCTGACGATTTACCTTACTGGAACCATGACCACGGTAAGCCTCATCTGGTTATTCCCTATACCCTTGATGTTAATGACATGCGCTTCGCTACTGCCCAAGGCTTCAACGCTGGTGATCAGTTCTTCACCTACCTGCGCGACACCTTCGATTTGCTCTACACCGAAGGTGAAACTGCGCCCAAAATGATGAGCGTTGGCTTGCATTGCCGTCTTTCCGGTAGACCGGGTAGAGCTGCTGCCCTTGCCAAATTCTTAGACTATGTGAAAAGCCACGAGAACGTTTGGATTTGCCGACGCGTAGACATTGCTAGACATTGGCATGCAAATCACAACCCTGATTGATGATGTGACTACTGTCGTACCTGAATTAACGTTTGCAATCATACGGAACCAGTGGCCCTAGAAGCTTTCTTCCACTCGTGGGAGACAGTCAAGGTCGTGGTCAACGTCAGCTCAAACTTAAACCAAATCTACAGATCAACTAACGAGAGTTAGATTTATCCAGTTCAAGGGCGGTTGCCCATTGCTTCATCGACTGAAAAATATTGTAGAACCCATTGCTGCGAGATGGCGTTAGGCTCATGTTTAGACCTGTTTCCTGAATGAAGTGAGGTGAGAGGTGTATGACTTCCTCCGGTGTCACTCCATTCAGTCCTTCCATTAAAAACCCTACCAACCCCTTGGGAATTTGAGCGTCGGCATCGCCACGGTAAAAAATGTTGCCATCCTGGAGTGAGGCACTGAGGTAGACCTGTGATACACATCCTGGTACTCGGTTCTCAGACGTCTTATCCATATCCGGCAGTGGTGGAACACGCTTAGCAAACCAGAGTAAGTACTCGTAGCGCCGCTTCGGCTCATTGATCCTCTGGAACTTTTGGACAATCTGCTCCAGCTTTGGGGGAAGTGAGTGGGATGTGGTTTCCATATCTAGGCAAGTACTAGCGGAAGGATGGTCTAGAGCGAATCAGACCCATAAACTCTTCACGGGTGCGGGAGTCCTCTGCAAACACTCCCTGCATTGAGCTGGTTACTGTCCAAGAGCCAGGTTTTTGAACTCCACGCATCACCATGCACATGTGCGTTGCTTCCACCACTACAGCAACTCCTTGCGGCTTCAATAACCCCTGTAAAGCATCCGCAATTTGTTGGGTCAGCCGTTCTTGCACCTGCAAGCGACGGGCATACATTTCGC
>CAYUEE010000069.1:0-23296 GCA_964443615.1 uncultured bacterium
CGAGCCAGGGAATCTCCCCCCATATCGCCTAGCGATTGGGTGGAGAGGATGTCAACTCTATGATGTCGAACTCTACGTGCCAAGCACAGGACGGGTTGAACACAATCAAGTTACAGATCCCTATAGTGTAAGCTTATCAAGCAATAGTCTATTAAGTCAGATTGTTGATTTGAATTCATCTGATTTAAAGCCTCAAGGATGGGATAGTCACCGTCATCCTAGCCGTCCGGCCCCAACTGATAGTGTGATTTACGAGTTGCATGTGCGTGATTTCAGTGCCACGGATCCAACTGTCCCAGATGCTTTCAGAGGTGCTTTCAAAGCCTTTACTGTGCCAGACTCATTAGGGATCCGTTACCTCCGGCACCTGGTTACAAGCGGTGTTACACACATCCATCTACTACCTATTTTTGACTTTTTGGGTGTGGATGAAAATCGTGAGAATTGGAAAGCAGTAGATCCTGAGCCGTTAAGCCAATGGCCCGCCAATTCTGAGCAACAGCAAGCTTGGGTTGAGGCTATACGATTTCAAGATGGATTCAATTGGGGGTATAACCCTCATCACTTCGGTGTACCTGAAGGCAGCTATGCCACGGATCCTAATGGCTCAGCTCGGGTGCGAGAGACACGGGAGATGATTCAACATTTGCACCAGCTTGGCCTCAACGTTGTGTTTGATGCAGTCTATAACCACACTTTTGCCAGCGGTCAACAGTCAGACTCGGTGTTAGATCGAATTGTACCAGACTACTACTATCGATTGAACCCCAATGGAGAGATTGAAAATAGTACCTGTTGTGCCAATACGGCGACCGAGCATCGCATGATGGAAAAATTGATGATTGATACCCTGCTGCGATGGGTGAAAACTTACAATGTGGACGCTATTCGATTTGATATCATGGGCCATCACTTTTTGGCGAATCTCTTACATGTGCGTGATGCTCTAGATCAGCTAACACAGGTTCAAGATGGTGTCGATGGATCCTCAATTTATCTCTACGGAGAAGGCTGGAGTTATGGAGGAATGGCGAATAATCGCTTAGGTGTAACGGCTTCCCAGCTCAATTTAGGTGGAACTAGAATCGGCACCTTCAATGACCGGATGCGGGATGCTGTCAGAGGAAGCAGCTTATTTGAACCACCAACTCAGCAGGGGGTTATCTCTGGATTGATGGAGCGCCCTAATCAATACGAGCATCGATCCTATACTGTTCAGCGTGAAAAATTACTCGATTACATGGATTGGATCCGGTTGAGTCTAGTGGGCAATTTGAAGATGTACCCATTAAGAGATCACCATGATCGTGTACTCTTAGGATCCCAAATTGGCTACAAAGGCCAGCCGGCAGGGTACACTGAGGATCCTGCTGAGAATATCCTCTATGTATCCGCTCACGATGAAGAGACTTTATTCGATCTCATTCAACTTAAAACCCCTGAAGATATGCCCCTAGCTGAACGGATCAGACTGCACCACATCGGCATTAGTCTTGTCCTCTTGGGTCAAGGGATCCCCTTTGTCCAGAGCGGTATCGAAGGCTTGCGATCGAAATCAGGTGATCACAATAGTTACAACTCAGGGGATTGGTTTAATCAACTAGATTGGAGCTTTCACAGTCATAACTGGGGACACGGGCTTCCTCCTAGCTCCACTAACCACACCCGCTGGAGTTTTCTAAGACCGATACTGAGGAACCCTGCTCTCAAACCAACCGACACTGATATGGCAAGAACTCAGGCTTATTTTCAAGACATGCTAGCTATCCGCCGTAGCTCTAGTCTGTTCAGATTCAAGTCAGCTCAGGGTATTATCAAGAATGTTTCTTTCCTCAATACAGGATCCAGCCAAATTCCTGGAGTAATTGCGATGGGAATTCACGATCATGATAATATTGATCCTGTTCTAGACGACATTATTGTTGTATTCAATGCATCTTCAGCTGATGTGACGTTGACTCATCCAGATTTGCAGCGGATCCCACTACACCTTCACCCTGTTCAAGACCAATCTCAGGATCCTATCGTTCATCGAAGTTATGTGGATCCTGTTTTAGGTCAATTGCAGGTACCGGCTCTGACCACTGTTGTGTTCATTGCTTGATCCCAAACACTGATTGGTAACTGAGTGCTGGTCAACCGCTTGAACCTCCATCGCACGAAACACACCTGCACTTCGGCCTTCGTATTCTCTAACGTTCACTCAACTGTCTTCACTAGACTCTGGCTCTGCTTCATGCCTGTATTCAACGGCCCAATTACTCATCACTTCCTTCACCAGCATAACTCTTGGCCCTTCGCTAGATCGCTGCCAAACCTCCGTGACCTTTCTAGTATCCTGGGAAAGCAGGACCGCTGTCGGTGGGGTACGGATCCCGTTATGGTGGTAGAGCTTGAGTAAGATGAATAAGGATCCGCTACACTGACGTAGTGGCTAGGATCCTGGAGCTATTACGGAGTTTTGGTTTATGGCAGTTGAGGTGGGATCCCAAGCCCCTGATTTTACATTGCCCAGTGTGGGTGGTGAGTCCCGCAAAGAGGTGAGCAGCATTACCCTCAGTGCGTATCGTGGCAAGTCTAATGTGTTATTGGCGTTCTACCCTGCTGATTTTACGCCAGTGTGTACCTCAGAGATGCAGTGTTTTGCTGATGATTGGACCGTTTTTCGGACGATGGGATGTGAGATTTTAGGGATCAGTACGGATCCGATTGAAAAGCATCTCCAGTTTACGGAGCAGTTGAAGTTAGACTTTCCGCTTCTGAGTGATCCGCAGAAGCAAGTGACCAAGCTCTACGATGTGGACAGCTTATTGGGAACCCGGCGAGCATACTTCATTGTCGATATGGATGGGATGGTGCGGTACAAACATGTTGAAGTCTTACCATTCTTTAAACGTGACAACGGTGACCTCTTAAATGCTTTGCGTGATCTGAAACAAGCTTAGGAGCCCTAAGTCATTGCGTGTATTCAATGTTGTTATCCTGTTCTTGCAATTGATATCCAGATGGATGTCCACTAATGCCACGCCTACCGCTACTGACCCCGCCGCAATTATGGATAGGACTAGCCCTAGTATCTGACGGTGTCTGGATCTGGCTGGCATTTCTGCTCGGGTTTTATCTGCGAGCTTTAGCTCCTCATTCATTGCTCCCCATTGATGTCTATGCTGGGTTAGCGACCCTGTGTGCGGTGAGTTACTGGGGTATCACAGCCGGTTTGGGGGGCTACTCTCCATCGCGCCTCCTGTCACGGTTTGATGAGTGGGTGACGGTGCTGGTAGGGCTCTGCTTGGCCTTCAGCTTGGTGTTGGCGGGGGCTTTCTTTATTCGGTCAATTTCGCTATCGCGGTTAGTGGTGGGCTATGCGGGCCTGCTATCCCTGCTAGGGCTCACCATCACTCGGGCGCTATTACGAAGCATGATGGGGTGGCTGCGAGCGCAAGGGTACGGTCTCCGTTACGTGCTGTGGGTGGGCTCGAACCCTTTGTTGATTGATGTACTGGAACGGTTAGACCGATCGCCTCAACTCGGATTTGAAGTAGTCGGCCAGGCTACTGTTCAAGGGTTGCTTCTACATCAGTCTCCTCCGGATCCTCAAGCTTTACCTGCTGGTGTTGAAAAGCCTATTGATCTTCCTATTGTCACAGGCCTGAAGACCTTGGGATCCTATCTGCTCGAGAATCCTCATATCACTGAAGTCTGGTTTGCCCAGCCCGAGCTTGCCACGATGGACCGATTAATTGAACTTCAAACTCTGCCCTCTCACCGCATTCAAGTCCGATTGCTGCCAACGATCCTAGCGTATTTAACGGTAAATATGAGTCTAGAAGCATTGGATGGGTTGCCCCTGGTGACGCTTCAGGATCCTCCACTAAGCCATTGGTATAATCGCTATCTCAAACGTGGGTTGGATTTAATGGGTTCCGCTTTGGGCTTAATCTGTCTTAGTCCATTACTACTCACCATTGCCCTTGCGGTGAAGTATTCAAGTCCTGGTCCGATTGTGTACAGCCAAGACCGGATCAGCTTGAGAGGGAAAATGTTCAAGATTTATAAATTTCCCACAATGAATCTCAATGCTGAGCAAGCAGGACAAACGGGCTGGTCGCTTCCCAATGATCCTCGCCGCACCCCCCTGGGAGGGATCCTACGTCGCTTTAACTTAGATGAGCTGCCGCAGCTATGGAATGTGTTCAAAGGAGAAATGAGTTTAGTCGGCCCTCGTCCAGAACGTCCATTTTATGTTGAACAATTTAGCCAAGAGATCCCTAAATATCTGGATCGACATTTGGTGAAAACGGGATTGACGGGATGGGCGCAGATTCATGGACTACGAGGAGATACGAGTATTGCACGGCGCACTCAGTACGATCTTTACTACGTTCAGCATTGGTCATTATTGTTAGATTTGCGGATCCTAGCCAGTACGGTGTGGCAGGCCTTGCGAGGGGAGATCAACGGATATTGAAATCATCAAAGGATCCTTGTGTTGTGTAAGGCTCGTTTAAGGAGCTCTGAGATTAAAGGACTGACCCTAGAGGGAAGCACATCCGCCAGATCAGCTGTAATAGCCATTTCCCGATGGTGCTGCACCCTATCGATCCTCACTGTGTCTAGGCTACAGACCCTCATAAGGCTCACTCTTACATAGAAATGGCTATAACTGATGTACATCTACCTGCTCCCAGCTCTCCCTAAAACGACACCCTCAAATCAAAGATCCCAGCAGCACCTACCAGGATCCTTGATTAAATTCATTAGTTAACTGCTCCACCTAATGTCACAACATCACTCCGAAACTGTTTCTGACTGTCATTGCTCAACCGCTTGCACGCTTCCCCAGTGCCATACCAATCTGTATCCCCATTATCACTAATTAGTTCAATTGGGCTGGAGGCATTCAACGATCCCAAGGGTAATTCTGCAATTGCTTCTGGATTCAATCCAGTTAAGTTCGCTGCGCGCTCCTGCGCCCGACCGAAATAGCTCCCATTCCAGGTGAACAGTTTGAAATCACGGGCTAAAGGGGGATTTGCCTCTGACGCCACCGGGCCTGCCACAATCAAGCATCCGGATCCATTGCACTCGATACTCCGAATCCCTCGTCCCCCCAGATCAAGTAGAATAGGCCGGCCTAGATAGGTTCTCAAGGCACGACCTGTGGCAACACGGTCCAAAAAGTACAACGGAGCAATAAGTGCTTCATTCTGCGGTCCGATCAGGGGTGCCCGGAAGCCGATGTAGGCTTGGTTACCCCGTGGAGAAACCGTGAATCCTTCAATGTTGAAGCCAATGCCATCTGGATCCTCAGGACTCACACCCGGTGCGGCACTCTCCTCCAGCCCTAAAAATGAATCTGCATACCAAGAGAACAAATCATCGCGTAAGTTATCGTACCGGCCGACAAATGAAAGTTGCGTGGAACTGACAATATCCGTGGCAAATAGACGGTAGCGACCCTCTTGCACTTCCCCAGAACTATTATTGCTGTGGGATCCTAACCAGTAGACCCGATTGCCAATGCGAGTGGATCCTTCTAAATCTGACTCCTGTGTGGATCCACCTAACTGAGGATTGAAATCTTGTGATTGCAGGGGAGGCCCAGATAAGGATTGCCGATAGTAACGGAGAACCGAATCCTCATCATCAGCGACCGCTAGGGTTGTAGGACCAATGGGTGTAGACGTTGAGGCGTCACAAGCCCCAGTATGGAAAGTCGGAATCCGGTTAGGCCCTGGAGACCCCACATCCCCCCCTGAATTCCCTACATTGGGCTGACTCTGATAGCCTGTGAAGGCTGGTGTCGATCCCCCCACTTGGCTAAGTTGCCAATTGCTACCGATATTATTGTCTACACTAAGACTCGTTAAATAAATGGACGCCGACTCATTATCATTGGGCCACGGAGTCACATCCTCATAGTTCACCTCGTCAATGGCTGCATTGAAGTTACCACCGCCATAACTTGTAAAGGTGTGCCACAGGCCCAGCCGATCCCCACTGTTGCTCAACGATGACCAATTCGTAACTGGAACGAGTGTCAACCCTGTGCCCCAGGCTGCCGTGAACGCATTCGGATCCAACGACTCAGCGTTGTAAAGAATTGCACTCTCACCAGGAGCTACCTCACCTGAGGCAATATTGGAGCGTGTCAACGGCTCCCCATCATTGTCATCCAGGACATACCCCTGCAGGCTGACGGGTGCAATGCCGGTGTTAACAATCTCAATCCACTCCCAATCCTCATTGTCGCTATCAGGGTTGTACATGATCTCAGAGATCACCAGGCCCGATGACACCGCCAAGCTCACCGCATCAGGATCCGTGGTTGCCATCCCCAACGTCATCACAGACTCAGCACTGCAGCCTGCCAGAATCGAGATCCCAGCAATCAGACTGCTAACCCACAGGCTTCTATGACACCTCATGCGACACCTCATCAGATCCTCCCCAAACTGAACAGTCAAACGGAACAGGAGAATCGTACCTCGGTCATCGCCAAGGCTATCTGCAGGCATTGTGAAGGGTTCAGAAAGGCATCCCAGTCTGCAAGGCTACCCGGTAAGAAAAACTCTCAACAGGCAGCATTGAACACAGGTAAATCAAGTTACGAAACGCGTGGGTCCTGAGCATAGACCTAGCTCAAAACATGATGTCATCTTCAGACTGTCCCCAGATGCTCCAGATGACAGCACCGAAGATCGCGGTGTAGACCCACACCATGGGGCTAAGTAGTAACAGTTCTTCCATTTGTGATTCACCAAAAAGTTTTCCTTATATAGCCTCAATTATTGTGATGTTTCGTAACAGTGTCAATAGGTTCCGACACAAGAATGTAAATGATTGTAACGGAACTTCTCAGTCAGTATCCCAGTGTGTGGGGATTTGAGTAGCTACAACTCACCATGAGCCATCTGGAGAAAATGTTGAGGGAAAAATCTGAGTCAGTCTGAGGCTCCCTGTTAGGTCGGTAGCTGCGAGGCCTGAGGTCCACAGCACTAGGGCTGACCGCCTATACTGGGGAGACAGTTCGAGGTCAGGGCCAGAAGAACGATGCTAACCCCCATTGGATTATTGCTGCCGTTGATTCCTATTGAGATTCTGTTATCAACGAAGGGACTCATGTTCCTCCTGTTGTCAGCCTACGGCGGTGCCATGTGGACTTTCCTGAGTGGGGCGCCCCGTGTCTACAGTGTGATTGTGCCGAATCTAGAACGGGCGCGGCAGATTTATGAAGGGATCCTGAACCTCCCTGAGGCCGAGCTGCCCCTTGAGTACTACTACGGTGGGGAAGCCAGTGTGATGGGTACAGGCTTTGAGAGTACTTATTTCCCTGGTGATATTGCAGGGGGACGCTATGGGTATGGCCGGGCGCAGACTCCAACAATGGACAATCCCGGTCTGTGGTATCAGCTATCCGAGAATGTCCAGCTCCACATCATTCCTGGCAGTACAGAGGCCGGATCCTCCCAGACCTATGATCGCTCGGTCCCTAGCCGTTATCGTCACACCAGTTTTGATCGTGATGCAGTTAAGGCCCTGCTCAAATATATTGTTAAGAAAGACATCTCCCACAGTGTAAGATCTGAGCGTCCTCTCGTCGTTTGGATTCGGGATCCTGAGGGTGAAATCGTTGAAATCGCCGAAGTGAGCTAGCGTTAACCGGAATCAAGTAAACTGATCCTCACTGGGATTGAGACAGGTTGATAGAGCTAGTACTGTCACCCTGCCATTCCTGCCGCCCACTGGCTGACGTATTTCAAGACACTGCTAACCTGATTACGACTCTCACCACAGGATATTGCCATGCGTAAGGCTGTTGTTTGGATCCTAAGTTTCTGCTTACTCACGACCCTCACCCTATCCGCTTGCTCTCCTACAGCGACCAACACATCTGGAGATGCATCCTCTATGACTGATTCTGCCGATCTCGTCACCACAGACTCTGGTTTGAAATACACCGATGTCACTGTTGGTGATGGCGCGAGCCCTGAGCAGGGGGATGAAGTGGTTGTGCACTATACGGGTCGGCTGACAAACGGTACGGTGTTTGATAGCTCCTATGACCGGGGCGAACCGTTTCGCTTCACGCTGGGGGGTGGTCAGGTGATCCAAGGTTGGGATGAAGGCGTTGCATCGATGCAGGTGGGCGGCAAACGGATCCTGGTTATCCCACCTGAATTAGGATATGGGAGCCGAGGGGCCGGTGGTGTGATTCCTCCCAATGCCACGCTGGAGTTTGAGGTTGAGTTATTGGATATTCGCTGATACCAGTTATGTCCTAATATCGGTTATGTCCTAATATCGGTTATATCGGGGGACAATAGGATTGAATGGTCTAGGATCTGTAACGAAGCAAGGCTTGAGAGCTCATTTCAAGCACATTCGTCAGACCCTACCAATTGAACAGCTGAGTCACCAAATTGCCTCCCAGTGTCTCATCCATGACGGGATCCGCCAGGCCCAAGTCATTCTAAGCTATGTTGGATTCAATTTTGAAGTTAGCTTGGCACCCCTGATGCAGGCTCTCCCCAATAAGACTTGGGCTGTGCCCCGATGTCTGCCTCAATTTCGGATGGCGTGGCACCCGGTTGATCCCGGTGATGTCTTGAATCCCAACGACTCTGCCTACTTTCAACAATCGAAGTGGGGGATCTGGGAACCAGTCTCGGAGTCACCAGTGATGGATCCCGTGACAGCTGATTTAGTGTTAGTGCCAGCCTTAGCCTGTGATCGATGGGGCCAGCGATTGGGATATGGGGCGGGGTTCTATGATCGGTTCTTTACTCAGGTGAAGGTTCCGGCGCTTGGAGTCGTGCCTCATGCCTGCTGGGTCCAGGATCCGCTGCCCGTGGATCCGTGGGATCATCAACTGGAAGGTGTGGTGACTGAGAGGGGAGTGTATCCTGCTGAGACCAAAGCTCGGTAAACTGGGGAGCGAGTCCAATGATATGACCTTATCGATATCAATCTGAGTTTGACCTATGACTGTGACATCACCCTTACCACAATGGTTACGCCGAGTGGGACTACTAGGCTGCCTCTGCCTGTCTACTTTGTTAATGGGGTTTGGCGGCGTCAAAATGAAACTGAGCGATTTAGGCACAGTGCCCTGCCCGGATACAGAGCAGTATTCCAACTTGGTCACTAGCAGTGGATCCTCCTCTGAGCCAGCGGATTGCTACTTTATTCAAGGAACAATTACGAACCCAGCGAAGCGTCCTGTCTACAATGCGGATGTGTTTGGTCGTCTCTACGATGCGAATGGCAATGATATCTGGCCTGAGCGCACCCGTCTTGGCGCTATTGAAGAGGTCCCACCAGGCAAGTCCGAATTTCAAATTCGCATCTCAGTGCCTGTCTCCTACCCTCTACCGTTGTCGATGAAAAATTTCAAAGCATCTGGGTTTGAGGGGGCTGTACGGCGTTAAGTCACAGAGCCGTGTCATGTCATAGTGTGTACTGACAGGCAGGTGGTGATAGGCAAGTGGTGACAGGCAAGTGGTGATAGGCGGCCAGTGACAGGTAGTAGGGCTAATAAGCTTAACTCAGAGCCATCGATAGAATAAGTTCAGTTAGCTTCTGCTTACCGCCGGTCAACACGGGAATCCTAGGTTAGAACTAGACAGGTATCACTTGGGTTGGGCTGCTGTTTGCTTCACCCCGGACAGTTAAGGATCCTAGCATCTATGCAAAACTTCAAAGACTACTACAAGATCTTAGGGGTCTCTAAGCAATCGAATGCTGATGAAATCAAGCAAGCCTACCGGAAATTGGCACGCAAATATCACCCGGATGTGAATCGTGATGATCCTAAGGCTGAGGAAAAGTTTAAGGATATTAATGAAGCTTACGATATTCTCTCAGACCAAGCGAAGCGACGACAGTACGATCAATTTGGGCAGTATCATCGCCAAGGAGGTTTCCGGCCTAATTCGACTGGTGCACGCAGCTCGACCTCCAGCAGTCCCTACTCAGGATCCTATGCCTCTGAAGACTTTGGCTTTGGAGGGTTTGGGACCAGTGACGTTGACTTTACGCAATTTGATGATTTTCAAGACTTTATCGATCAGCTCTTAGGGCGGGTAAAGCAACCCGGATCCCAGTCATATGCCCAGTCTGGTTCCTACACCTCAACGGAGTCAACCAGTTACGATGCTGAGGCCAGTCTCCCACTCACTATTCCCGAGGCCTATGAAGGAGGTAAGCGACGACTCCGAGTCGAAGGCGGACGGATCCTCGAAATCAACATTCCTGCTGGGATTACCCCGGGCAAACGGATCCGCTTGAAAGGTCAAGGACACCCGAGCCCGAACGGCCAAGTGGGGGATCTGTATTTGAAAGTGGAATTGAAGGACCACCCCTATTATCGGCGCCTAGAGGGATCCGATCTCTATTGTGACTTGCCCATTAGTCCGAGTGAGGCCGTGCTGGGGGCTCAGATTGAAGTCCCAACGTTGGATGGCACCGTGAAGCTTAGGATCCCGGCAGGGGTGCAGACAGGGCAGAAGTTACGGTTAAGTGGGCGGGGGTTTCCCGAAAAGGGGGGACAGCGAGGTGATTTGTATGTGAGCATCAAGCTAGAGATTCCGGGGAGCCTGTCTACTGAAGAACGAGACCTCTACGAGAGACTACAACAGGTTCAGTCTTACGATCCACGCAGCAGTATCCGCAATTAGTCACTTCTTGTGGTCGACAGAAATAGAGGACTCGGAGACATAGGACTCGGATCCATTCAAACGACTCTAGGCGGGTACAGTATAATTCCACCATACGTTTCCTCAGCGTGATTCCTATGAAGACTAAGCTGCTCGCCTCCCTCCTCGTTGGATCTGCCATCCTCGGATCCTATGCCCTTTGCCAGAATGAGCGTACGGTACAACCATGGCCCAATCCTTATGAACAACCCTATGCAACGGAGCTCTTCACTGGCTCCGAAACCCACGCGGTCCTGGTGATGAATGATGATGTGAATACAATGCAATATGTTGCTGATACGTTCACACGGATCCTGGATATTCCCTATGAGCAATCGGTCAACATCATGTTGCGCATTCACCATGAGGGAACGGCTATTGTTTGGACTGGATCTGCTGCTGAGGTGGGCTCTGTTGTACAGCAGTTGGATAATGCTGGACTAGGAACTATCGCAGTTGAAATTAGTGATATCGATTACCTTGCTGAAACTATTGACTAATCGTTGAGTCGAATTCTCCTCAGATTCTAGCTCAGTATATTGGCTTTGCCTGCTGAAGTGGATCGTAGGGTACTGGATCCCTAGATCACTTGGTTCAGAAAATATGATGCATCAGAACTAATTTTTAAGAGAATTTGAACCTTGTATCAGTGACGCTAAGTATTTTTTGCCGTCTATCACACGACGAAGTCCCCCCCTTTGGAGAGATTGTCTTAGGAGCCCAGAGCCGACTAAGCTCATACGCCACCGACTAAGCCTCTAAGCCTCAAGTCAGCGGTAGAAAGTCCGTCCTCAAGCCCAACAACCTGATAGTATTGACTACTTGAGGGGAGTATACCGTCTGGTCAGTCTGAAGACCTCTCACTCACCTCAACACTGCCGGACACCTAACCACTATGTCGAGAGCTTAATGCGCCCCTGAGGTTAGGCCGTTCCATCGGCGCACTCTTCGAGTTCATTCTGGACAGTCACTGTGGTCAATCTCCGAACAATGCTCCAAGCCTTATCCTCGCGCCGCGAGGAGGAGCCTACTACTCCTACCCTTGACCCTGAGTACAAGCCTCCCCACCTCACTCGGGTGACCCAGGGCTTTGAAGATGGCACAGTTAGCGTTACTGCTGTAGTCTACCTCCCTCAATCTTTTATCTCGGCTGACACCCCAGAGCCGGTCCAAGTCAAGGCGGGCAGTCAAGCCTGGCAAACGATGATGTCGTCTGAGGAAAAGGGCTATTGGACACTTGAGCTTACAGGCTTAATTCCCAGCACCCCGATTAAGTTCCGTTATCGAGATTGCCAGAACAAGTGGCAACCATTGAGCCCTCTCACTGCCCTTGAAAGTGTCTACCAGGCGAGCTATGTCCCTGAGTTAGCCTATGACTGGATCCATCAGCCCCCCAAATTTGATCATGCGAAGGTTTTGCTTGAGAGCACGCTCGAAGGTCTCTTGGCTGGTTACAAGGGTGGTAAGTTTGCACCCCGCGCCCAAAGTGAAATGTTCCAGAGTTCCATTGCGCAACGGATCCTTAAAACGGATATCCCTGGGCGGTTAGCGGAACTAGGGGTTGATGAAATTATGGTGCCGGTGTGCTCCTCCATTGCCGATCGCTCTCACCTCGATCCGAAGTTCAACTACCTCACCTACAACATCGCTGAGTTGGACTGGCAGATCGGATCCTCGGCAGACTTTATGGAATTAATGGATACCTTCTACGGGTATGAGATGGTCTTGGTGCCCGACTTAATCTTTGTGCATCAGGTGCGCCAGCCGTTTTCTGGATCTTTGGATCAAGTAACACCTAACACGAATGGAGATAATCTCTGGGTTGATCGGAATGCCTATCTGTTTCGGGACTATGGCACCTGGATGCTCAAATTGGATGATCCAGAGATTCGACAACAACTAATTGAAAAGATTGTCAACTTCGTCGTCCGCTTCCATTTCAAAGTGATTCGAATTGATTATGTGGATGGGTTGATCTTGCAGTACTCCAATCGCACGGTGAACTATAGTGAGCAGTTTATTCAAGACCTCAAAGCGGAGCTCCGTCGTGCTGCCCCAGATGTGATTGTATTGGGTGAGACCTTTGAAGTGGCGGGGAACCCTGTTGTTCAAGATTTTATTGATGTCTTCTATGCTCCTATCGGTTTCTCCATTGTCGAGGAACTCTACAAACCCGCCTCTAAAATGACTCGCCCGTTACATCCAGAGCTAGGACGGTTAGTCAATGAGATTAATTATGCTGCTGGAGCCAAACGCCTGGAAGCAATTTATGCTCAGCTCCATGATGAGACCTGGTACTGTCAACATATCTTGGCGGGGCGTCCCCATGTGCCCTGGGCCTACGGTGGCAATCCCGCAGAACTAGCGCGAGCACGTGGTCAGGAACTGGTTCGCATGGGCTTGCTCGGTGAGCGGGATCTCCTCGATTTTGTCCGACGGACGGTACGGAGTGCTGAAGCGCTGACCATGTTTACGGCTAAGTTGCGCTACATGTTTCTGCCCAGTGTTGACTCCCTGGTTCTGGGCTGTCTAGATGAAAAGGATCACTGGACTGTGATCTGGGATGGCATTACTGCTGAGCAAATCCAAGCTTGGAAGACTACTGGTCTAACAGAAACTGAAATTCTCTGGCTTCACGAGCAGCACCGGGCGGACATGAGTCGCCTGCGCGAGATTTTTCGACAATACACACATGTCAACCCAGACACTCGCCAACCGGCTGTCGAGCTAAGCGTATTTCATCGAGATGATGGTGAATCTATGCTAGGTGTGCTGCGGTTGAATACCTTATTCCGTGCGGATACTTTGATTGTATTCATTAACTTTGGGCCGCAATCGTTCCGTCAGGATCCGTATGAGTTGCCAGTGCCAGAAGCCTTGAGTGGTGAGTGGGAAGTTTTGTTTGATGGAGATTGGGTAGATCCGAAGTATCAGGCCCCCGATCTTGAGACTAAAGGGTATGCCTTAGGGACCGTGTTGGAGACAGTTAGCGGTCAATATTCCAACCGTGAAGCTGTGCTGCAACTCCAAATTGGGGCCATGAGCCTGATTGTTCTACGGTACCGTCAGGGGTTATCCTCCCCGTAGATGTTATGAGTCCTGCCCGGCTATTCATGCTTAATCTTGCGAGAACACTATGCTACTAGCTGTCTTTGATTCGTCTGCCCTCAGTTATGGCTCCAGTAAGCTCTTTCAAGTGGTGTTGCCCCTCGGGGCCATCATCATTTTTCGAGAACTGCTCCCCTTTCGGCAGACCTTAATTCGGCGGGTGACGGAGTTCTTCAAGCCCAATCGATCCCTGGAGGACTATCAAGCACTAGTAGTGGAGTATAACGAGGCCCTCGACCGTACTGTCGGTTTTATGACCTGGAAAATTGGGTGTGATCTGGGCTTTTTCATCGTGTCCTCAGGGGTTGGTGGCTGGGATCGTGCCTTCACCTGGGCGGGACTCATTCCCTACACTGTGTTGCAATATATTCTCTATTACTATGTTGGCCAACGGATGATAATGGAAGGTCATCTCAACCCCTTCCGGAAGACATCCACCCAACCTAAGATTCAATCTCGCCCGTCTCTATGGAAACAGTTCGTCTCCAAGTACTTTCATGAGTCGACGAATACAACTAGCTACAATGTCTCAATGCGGCAGGTGTTTCTCAAGCCCTTGGTGGACTATGGCGGTATTGTGGTGAGTTGGTCATTCTACACTATTGGTATTTTGTTTTTGCAGTCTGGTGAGATCAACTTTGCCGCCGTTTCGCACTTTTTCTTCCTCAACATGTTGGCGTTCTATTCCGTTAATACGTTTGGGTTTATTCTCGGATTTAACTTCGGTGAGCTGTTTTACCTGAAGCTGATCGAGGTTTGGGAGTATGTCGATCGATGGATCCGTCAGCGCACACAAGTGCCTGTCAAGGTGGGTGCCATCAACACTCCAGGGTCTGTCTCTCCTCAGGTTCAGAGTCAACCCTCGCAATCCTGGCTAGCCCAATGGGATCGCCGCTGGAAGGAAACCCGCTATGGGGTGTTCTGGAAGACTCAAGCGTTCTTAGATAGCTATGGATTGAACTGGCGCTGGCTTATTTCTTCGATGGCTGGTGTCCTTTGCGTCGTTATTATTGAGCCTAAGTTCGCCAGTACTGTCTTTGCAATTAGCGACCAAATTAAGGAACTCTGGTTTGAGTCGATGGGCCAAGTGGATCCGGTGCATCTCCAACAAATTCTTCACTCCAGTACCCTCGAACCGCCTCCGGCAGAAGAGTTGATTGAATTATTCCCTGAGACGTGGAATCAGCTCTTTTTTCCTGAAGGTTAATGCGACTCTCTCTTCTCTCGTAACGGCCTATCCCAACTGCTTATTCCAACTGCTTATACAAGAGGATCCTGACCCCATGACGAAGTTAATGTCGATGTTCAAAGTGGCTGCTCTCATTATTTTGATGATAGGAGGGATCCTGGTAGCAAGGATAGGCCCTTCTTCAGCCTTGAATGTGCAAGTAGAGGGGCCAACGGATCCGTTTGAGTCAGTGCCGGTGGGTAAGGGCAACATCGGGAATGACGTCCTCTACTACATCATCGTCGACCGCTTCTGTGATGGTGATATAGGTAACAATGTCCCCACCTATGCTTTCCCGAGTTCACCGGGTTTATCGCAAGAAGAGCAGTCCTACAACGAGATGAATCGGTTGTTACTGCGACATACTCACGATCCATCCCATCGGTATATCGGGATGTACTGGGGCGGAGACTTGCAGGGCATTATTGAAAAGCTTGACTATCTCCAGGATCTAGGAGTTACTAAGCTCATTTTATCCCCCATTCAAGATAATGCTAACGGTCTTGTGTATTACCCTCAGTCCAAAGGTTATCTGTTCACCGAAGTCTCAGATGAAGAGCCCAGAGACAATCTCTATGCGCACGGATCCTCTGCCTTTCATGGGTACTGGACAAAGGACTGGTTTGAAATTGATGAGCATTTTCGGGATCCTCAAGGTCAAGATCGGTTTCAAGTTTTCCGGGAGTTACTCAACGAAGCTGGCAAGCGAGATATTGGGATCCTGCTCGATCTAACGTTGAACCATACCTCACCATTCCCCTACTACCAGCGCCCCCCTGAGTATCTGGAGAGTTCCATCGGGTTCTGGTTTGTTGATAATGGGAGTGTTTACCGACATGGTCAACGGGTGGCAACCTATTGGAATCCGACCACGGGTGAACTGGATCAGCAAAACTGGTTTCATCCATTCATGCCCATCGACTTTAATCGCCCCAATGCCAGGATGCTTGAGGAAGGGACTCTCCCTGGGGGCTTACCAGATTTGAACCAGGATGTGCCTGCCGGGGAGCAATATTTGCTGGATGCCAGCCGCTTCTGGCTCACCTTCAATCAAGAGCAAACCCCCATTGCCGGCTTCCGTCTGGATGCGGTTAAGCACGTCAATGTCAAGTTTTGGAACCAATTTGAAGATATGGTGCTCTCAATCAATCCGGATGCCATGTTGATTGGGGAGTATTTCAGTGGTGGCTATCGAAATGCTGACAGTATCAATTGGCTCGGCCAAACTAAGCACTACACCCAGTTTGACTTTAATTTGAGTATGCCGGCTCGTAACTTCTTCGTCCGTGAACGGGAGTGGGATGGTCGGACGTTTATTCTGCGAGAGGCCAATCTGGGACGTCAGGGCTTTTTCTACAATTTGAAGGGACCGGAGCGATGGATCCATAAGCTCTTGGATCCGGCCGAGACACTGGAAATTCCGCGCGAGGCGCTAGATCAAATTCCAGACCATGATGCGAAAGGCTGGGTGACGTTCATTGAGAACCACGATGAGCCCCGATTGATGACGCATTTCCCTGATACTACTGAAGAGGCCTATGCCAGTCTGATCAAATTTATGTTCGTCAGCCGGGGAGTGCCCATGCTGATGTATGGGGTGGAAACAGGGCTAGCAGTCCCTTATCACCTGCAACATAGTGGCCTATTTGGCATTGGTGGGGATCCATTTAATCGTCCGATGATGATCTGGCCCGGATCCAATGGTTGGAATGATCATCTTTATCAGGTGACTCGGGCGATGGCCCACCTTCGGCAAGACTATCCTGTGTTGCGATTTGGTGAGGTGCAGTTCCTCTTCCCTGAGGATTCTAAGCGAGAAGATGATATCTTCATGATGCGCAAGGATCCCAGCTGTCCAGGGGGATCCTGTCCGCAGGTGTTGTATGCCTACTCGACCTACGGTGGGAGTTACTTGGTTGCCGTTGATGATCACATTCAGACGGAAATAAACGCGGAAACAGGCTTCAAGGCGCCTCTCATGGATGGGTTATTGCCCATTAAGCTTAGAGCTGAAGAAGCTAAAGTGTTTATTTTGCAATAGCTCGCCGGATCAGTCTGGATTGCTCTAGCCGCAATGACCAAGAGGACTTGTGAGTAGACATGGCAAACGCGAGTAGGAATGGCAATAGGAAGGATGGGTAGAAATAGCCGCTCGGAAGCTGATAGGGATCCTTGGACGCTAGCGCCTTAAGCGTTAGATAGGATCCTTGAGGGTTAGAGAGGACTCAGCAACACGTTTTGCAACTCACTACTGTTTCAAATCAGGTGACTCATGGCCAGACCTAAAGTAATTGTCCTGGATGATGATCCAACCGGATCCCAGACCGTTCATAGTTGCTTATTGCTGACCAAATGGGACTTTGAGACCTTAGTGCTGGGGCTTCGGGATGATTCACCGATTGTCTTCATCTTGACCAATACCCGCGCGATGTCCCCCTCAGAGGCGGCCTCAACCACTCGTGAGGTGTGCCAGCGACTGAAAGAGGCGATCCCAGTGGCTGGGATTGAAGACTTTATGGTGGTGAGCCGGTCTGATTCTACGTTGCGCGGCCATTACCCCATTGAAACGGATGTGATTGCAGAAGAACTGGGGCCGTTTGATGCCCATTTTCTCATCCCAGCGTTTTTTGAAGGCGGACGGATTACGAAGCACAGTACACACTACCTCATCGTGGCGGGGCAAGAGGTTCCGGTGCATACCACGGAATTTGCGCAAGACTCCGTCTTTGGCTACCACCATAGCTATCTGCCTGACTATGTTGATGAAAAAACGCAGGGCCGGATCCCTGCTAACCAAGTGGTACGACTGGTCACAGATGATATTCGAGCTGGATGTCAGTCTCAATTACAAACTCTGAGTGATAATGTTTGTGTTGCGGTTGATGGTGAAACTCAGTCTGATTTGACCACATTCGCGGATGATCTTCTGAGGGTGACTTCGCAAGGCAAACGGTTCCTGTTCCGGAGTGCTGCCAGTATTTTGACTGCTCTAGCAAACTTACCCCCTCAACCCGTCCCAGCCGCAGATATGGCTCAGTACGCCCGTGGATCTCACCCCGGTGTGGTCATTGTCGGATCCCATGTGCGCAAAACAACGGAACAACTCACGGTGCTATTGCAGGATCCTACTGTCACTGGTTTGGAAGTTGATATCGCGCAGTTATTAAAGGATCCGTTGGCTGCTATGTCGACAGGTCCCCATCATGATCAGCTGTTGCAGACTTGTTTGGAGCAAGTCCGGATTGCTTACAGGGGTGAGAAAACGCCGGTGATTTACACATCCCGGACAGAATTGCAGTTTGAGGATTCGGCCACCCGTTTGGCCTTTGGTCAAGCCGTATCGATTTTGCTGATGGATATTTTGCGCGGCCTACCCAAAGATATTGGCTTCTTGATCAGTAAAGGCGGGATCACGTCTAACGACACGCTAAGTCAAGGGTTGGCGGTTCGCTCCATCCGATTGCTGGGCCAAATTGCACCTGGTTGTTCAGTGGTGAGAACAGCCGCTGAACACCCGCAGTTTCCGCTACTGCCAGTTGTCCTTTTTCCGGGTAATGTGGGTTCTCCAGAAACATTGGCCTTGGTGTATCGGCGTCTGCGTGGGCACGCTTAAGGATCCGTTCTCAGCGCCCATCAACTCATGGCGTGACATCATCTCATCCTTCAAGATCCCGATTATGATCATCAGTAGGTGGAGAGGGTAGCCTTATGGCGCAGACTGGGTGGAGATGGTTAGGCATCGTTATCGTAGGGGTCACCCTGCCGGCCTGGGCTCAGGATTCCCTAGATATCCAACTTGAAACCTCAGAGAGTCCAGCGTGCACCGTTTGTGACTGGCAAAGTGTGAATCTGCTGGGATCTGATCTAAGCGGCATTAATCTCAAAGAAGCAGATTTACAAGGGGCTGATCTACAGGGGGCGAAGCTCACTGGAACCATCCTCAACTTTGCTAATCTGGCGGGGGCGGATCTGCGGGGAGCTAGTCCGGATGCTGCCTTTCTGTGGGAAGCTGACTTGAGTCGAAGCAACCTCCAAGAGGCCGATCTCAGAGGCGCTAACTTGAACGGAGCAAACTTAGCTGGGGCTGACCTCCGCAATGCCAATCTGGAAGGGGCAGATTTGACAGGCGCTGACTTAACAGGTGCAAATCTCAGAGGCGCTAACCTCACTGGAGCTTACCTGAGTGGGTCCAACCTCGACGACGCGATTTACGATGACTCCACTCAGCTGGAGGGATCCTTTTAGTGGCTGGTGAAACCTCTCAGTACCGAGGGATCGTGCTGAACAGCCTAATCGGGTGTGCTGAAACGGATTCGCTTGGGGCTAATAAGTGGGATCCAAAATCACCAGTTCCGTTGCCGTAGATTCTTCTGAAATTAAGATAGGTTCAGAATCAATGGGTAAGCGGCCCATCTGCATTTGATGAAATTCAGCCGTGACTTCAGGACCAAATTTGATTTTATCGCCTGATTTCAGCCAACACTCTTGCACTCTCTGGCCATTCACTAAACTGCCATTGGTACTGGGTCGGCCCTTCCCGTCCCCATCGATGAGCCTGACCTTACCGCTTTGGAATTCAAAGATGGCTTGGATCCGGGAGATCTGGGGATGGTTGACGCGAAAAGAGCACTGAATACCCCGACCAAAAGTGTGTCGTTCCTCCACCAAAAAAGTTTTTTCAATACCAGCGGCATTAACAAGCAAAATATTGCGCATAGCTCCGGCCTTCGTAGTAGGACTGAGGAAGGATCCTAGATCAAGCCCTTCCTGACTGGATTCAGGATGATTTAGGGTGGCCAAGCACCGTCATCAGAATCCTAGCCTTATTCTAGAGTTCACCTTGGGGTTCTCTAACTAACTGGGACAAAGACTGCCAGTCAGCCGCCGGTCACAGCCATACCCTTACAGTGTCCTGTCATGATAATGTCAGCAGCACTTGGACGCCAATGTGACAACGCTGGAGGTCAATAGAGAGGAGGTCAGTCGACTCATGAAGAAACCCGTGATCCTTTGCGTAGATGATGAAATGGTGATCTTGGAGAGCCTAAGATCGCAGTTACGAGAGGCCTTTGGGCAGCGCTACGCCTATGAAATCGCTCACGATGCCGAAGATGCTCTCGAGATCATTGATGATTTGCGCTATGACGAAACTGATATTATTTTAATTGTGTCCGACTGGTTGATGCCAGGTATGAAAGGGGATGATTTCTTGATTGCTGTCCATCAACGATTTCCGACCGTCATCAAAATTCTTCTGACTGGACAAGCTGATGAGGATGCGATTCAGCGAGCGGTGGCTGAGGCTAGTCTCCATCGTTGTTTGTTCAAGCCCTGGTCAGAAGAAGACTTGATTGAGTCAGTGCAATCGGCCTTGCAGCAATCACAATCGGGTCAGTCGCTAGCGTCTAACTAGGACATCACAGGCCAGGGGGTCTGTAAGGATCCATTAGCCTGTGATGTCCTCTGGTCCGGAGGTTGGTTCGTTGACGTTCGTTACGATTAAGGCGCTGTTAAGGTCGTGAGGCAGCATGAGTCGATCTGTGATTGTGTGTGTTGATGATGAGAGTGTCGTCCTCGAGAGTCTACGGGCTGAGTTGCGTGAAGCATTGGGTACCGCTTGTTTAATTGAGATTGCCTCTAGTGGAGAAGAAGCGCTAGAACTCATTGAGGATTTAAACGCAGAGGGTCATCAGGTTGCGGTGGTGATTTCAGATCACATCATGCCAGGGATGAAAGGCGATGAATTATTGATTCACGTACGACGGTACTCTCCCCAGACCCTAGCGATCTTACTGACGGGACAAGCCAGCTTGACGGCTATCGCTAACGTAATCAATCAAGTGGGACTCTATCGCTACCTGTCTAAGCCGTGGCAATCTGAGGATCTCTGTCTCACGGTGGTAACAGCGATTGAACGCTACCATCAGGATCAACAGCTCTCTCACAAAACTCAACAATTGGAAGCTATCGTCACTCAACTGCAGGAGAAGGAACAGCTACTGCAAGAGGTTAACCAAGGTCTAGAACAACGAGTCTCTGAACGGACCCAAGCTCTAAGCCAGGCCCTAGCTGAATTGCAATCGGCTCAAGGGGCCATCATTGAATCAGAAAAAATGGCTGCCCTCGGTCAACTGATTGCTGGCATCGCTCACGAAATTAATACCCCCATGGGGGTTATCCGCTCAGCCCTCGGCAATATGGCGAAAGCCTTGGAACGTACGTTAACGGGTCTACCCCGTCTGTATCAACAGTTATCTCCTACTCAACGCAGTCATTTTCAGCACCTGCTCGACCACTCGCGTCACGACCAGGATCCGTTATCCACCCGCGAAGAGCGCCACAACCGCCGCCAACTGACCCAAACCTTACAAGCACAGGGGATCCCTCACGCTGACACCATCGCCCGCCAATTAGTCTCCCTCCGGATCCTGACACTCGATGATATCCTGCAATCGCTGATCACAGATCCGATATGGCCACAAATGGCTGAGACTGCAATAAGTCTAGACATTCTTTATACCAGTGGATCCGATGCACAACTGGCTGTGGAAAAAGCCTCAAAAATTGTCTTTGCCCTCAAAACCTATGCCCACCACGACATAACAGGGGAAAAATCGAGGATCCAACTAGCGAATTCCATTGAAGTTGTTCTCACCCTCTACCGCCACACTTTGAAGCATGGTATTGAAGTAACCAAACACTATGATCCCTTGCCTGATGTTTTATGTTACCCCGATGAATTACATCAAGTCTGGACAAATTTACTCTTCAATGCCATTCAAGCAATGAACCACCAGGGGCGCCTCGACATTGATTTGACTCAAGTGGGAGACTCAGCCCGTATCACCTTCACCGACTCAGGACCTGGGATCCCTGCTGAAGTGCAGCCTAAGATCTTTCAACCATTTTTTACTACCAAAGCCGCTGGGGAAGGTAGTGGACTAGGCCTGAGCATTGTCCGTCAAATCATTGATAAGCATAATGGATCCATTGAGGTTGATAGTCAACCGGGTCGTACTGTTTTTGAGATCCACCTGCCCTTTTCTTGAAGAGACAGACTGGAATCAGTATTAAAGTTGTTAAAGTTATTGTCTTAGGAGATCACGAAGTCAGCTGAATCAGTTACACGAGTTTAGGATTTTAAATTGCCTGTTATCTCAGGATTATGACTTAATCTTCCCAGGCCAAAAGCCCTGATTGTACATGATATGTTTTTCTGGCACTTCAAGCTCAGGCCGGAAGTTCCTATTGGAGCGGGCTCCAACCCCGGTTCCCCATTCAATTCTGTAAAAAATGCGGGTTCAGCCGCGAAACTGGTGACCGTAGATCGAAATGCCTTGACAGCTACCCAACGGTCTGAAATTCAGCATCCATTTCTAACACTGGTTGAAGTGGGAACTGATCTGAATCAAAGCCGCTATCTTGATCCAGTGTTGGAGGCACTGGTCAAGCAGGAACTTGCAGAGGGTAGCAAGGAATGCGAGGTATTCCCGAGCTCGCCAACCGCAAATCCTTCTCTCACGTTGGTGGCTCTGGCTCTTCATCTAGCTAATCATCTTCAACAAGATTTAGAGGGCTAATTTATGTTTAGATATCCTTTCATAGAGTTCATCGTCATAAAACCCATCCCCCCACCAGGATCCCGATGATAGTGATGATCAGGATCCATTCGCCCCACCGCGTAAACGGGGAGAGGTAAGACGATTGACGAACACGCCCTACCACTACATCGGGGCGAAATACAGGAGCTGAGGCCTGAATTCGCCCCCAAGGATCCACCACCACATTGCTGCCAGTATTGTTAGCGAAGACAAAGCTCCGACGATTTTCAATGGCTCTGAACACTGATAAGCGACTGTGATAGTAGGGCCACCAACTCTGGCCAAAGGCACTATCATCCGCTAGGCCCATCAAAAGGTCAGCCCCCTGTCGAACCAGCTCTCGACTTGGCCCTGGCCAAACTGATTCCACACAAATTAAAGATCCAAATCGCCCTCGAGATCCTGCCTGTAGGGGTTGATAGCCTTCAGTACCAGGGCGATACTGTTCAAAAAATGGAAAGACCCATTGTTTAGTGGCATGATCTATTAGGAGTCCGTCCGAGGTATATAGTAATGCCACGTTATGCAAGGAGGACGAGTTCAGATTGAGTGGATCCTCTGGCTCCGCCGCCCCGAGCAGGAGTAGACCTTGCCAAGAGAACGCGCTCAAATAATTGAAAACGACAGGTTCCAAAGAGGTTTGGACAAATCGACCTCGGAGA
>CAYUEE010000070.1:0-22969 GCA_964443615.1 uncultured bacterium
ACTGGGTCAATCGTTGAGAGACAACTCTGAATGACTTCAACCTGCTGCTGTGTCAAGGATCCTAGCTACTGAGATCTATCCGGATGACGTTCCAGGGGGGTGAAGGTTCGCTATACTACCTTTCGTCCTGTCGGGAGTCTACCGTTGCCAGTTCAAGTCTTAGGATTAGGATCCGCCGGTCAAGCTGCAGCCCAACTCCTCCGAGCGCAAGGATATGCCGTCGTGCTCCAGGATGAACGGATCTCTCCAGCCCTTACCGAACGACAGGCCCATCTCGAAGCGGCTGGCATTCAGGTACAACTCAATAGCCCCTTTCACCTCATTCCGGAGTGCCACCAAATCATCGTCAGTCCCGGTATCTCCTGGCAACATCCGCTCCTCGACCAAGCTCGTCACCAGTCCATCGAGGTCATGGGCGAAGCTGAATTAGCCTGGCGGGCCTTGTCCGATATCCCTTGGGTTGCAGTGACAGGGACGAATGGTAAAACCACCACAACAGCCTTAGTTGCTGCTATGTTCCAGACCGCTGGCTATAGGGCTCCCGCCTGTGGCAATATCGGCCTGCCCTTCTGCCAAGTGGCCCTAGAGGCCCTGCAATCCCCGACTCGACCCGATTGGATTATTGCTGAAGTCAGTAGTTATCAACTCGAAGCCGCCGCCACCCTCGCTCAGGGATCCTCGGCTACGGATCCGGATCGCATCGGCATTTGGACCACCTTGACCCCCGATCACCTGGAACGACACGGCACCCTAGACGCGTATGCCGCCATTAAACGCCGACTGTTAGATCGCGTTCGCTATCGAGTCATCAATGGGGATGATCCTTACCTCTACGAGCGGCGCGACCACTGGCCAGACTGCCTATGGACCTCCACAGCCCAGACGGAGGCACCGGTCAGTGTACGAGACCGCAAAATATGGATTCAAAATCAAGCCATTGCCCCCCTGGGCGATTTACAAACGCGGCTGCCAGGACACCATAATCTTCAAAACGTATTGATGGCTAGTGCTGCAGCAACATGGGCTGGCTTGAGTCCCACGGCGATTACCGAGGCCATTGCCACCTTTCCAGGTGTACCCCATCGATTAGAAACGGTCCAAGTCATTGAAGGAATTCGATTTGTTAATGACAGTAAAGCCACTAATTACGATGCCGCCTGGGTGGGATTACAAGCAGTCAGTGAGCCCGTGATCCTCATTGCCGGAGGTCAACCCAAGCAGGGCGATGATCAGCAATGGCTACAGCTCATTCAACAGAAAGCGGCCAGTGTATTGCTAATTGGAGAAGCCGCCGATCAATTTGCTCAACGCCTGCAGACCATTGACTACCCTCGCTTCACCATTGTCCAAACCATGGATGTCGCCGTTGCGGCTGCCTTAGAACAAGCCAAGGTCTTGAAATCTTTCGGATCCGTTGACTCTGTCACAGTATTGTTATCGCCAGCCTGCGCGAGTTTTGATCAGTATGCCAATTTTGAACAACGGGGTGATCACTTCCGGCGATGCTGTGAAAATCTGGGATCCTGACTCCGCTCCACTGGCTAGGTAATCCGGATCCTGTGATTCAAATTACAGGCTTGAGGGTAGACGCTGTTACAGTTGACCTAGCTCAAATCAGGTGGATCCATGATGACGGATCGGCGATGGGAGAAGGTTCAAATCCTGTTGTTAGGAGTGGGGTGGGGTGTAAGTCAACGGCAGGCGATGGGCTGGCTTATTGCGTCTTTTCAACAGGCTTCGTTTTTGAATATGGCCTTGGTTGTGGTTGTCTTGGGAGTCTGGATCTATCAAGGAATCCAAGCCTACCGCCATTCACCCGCATCAGGCCCCGGATCCGTCTTTGCCTGGCGACCCTGGCCCCTGGGGATCCTGCTCGGATCAGCACTGTTAAGTGGGGCCTTGAGAGGAAGCGGGGGTAGTGAACTGTGGGGTGTGATCCTACTGGGTGTCGGCAGTTATGCGTTCGCAGGGCTGTGGATGGATCCGTATCGTTGGCGGCAAGGGAGCTTGATGGCCCTGTTAGTCGCAGCTGTATTACCCTTTAGTGTGCAGTGGGGGAGTGGATTAGGGTTTCCGGCTCGGATGCTGACTGCTCAATGGGTGGAACGGATCCTGACCTATCTGGGAGTTACCGCGATTTCAGCACATGACGTGATTGTGTTGGAAAACGGTATCGCCCACGTGGACCTGCCATGCAGTGGGTTAAAGAGCTTGTGGACGGGGACCGTCTTCTTTCTGGGCTGTAGTGGGCTAGAGCAACGTCGAGTGGGATGTCGCTGGGTTGTAGCCTTAGTGGTGGGAATTAGTAGTTTGATGGTGGTGAATATCGTGCGTGTGTTAGTGCTGGTTCTTCTGGACGGAGCGTTAGCCTGGCCGATAGCAGCCGAGATTGTCCATGTTCCTCTAGGTGTCCTAGGATTTGCCGCAGCTTGTGTGGGGATGTGGGGCCTGTTGCAATGGGTGCCAGCTACGACTAGACCGGACCATGTTGAGCCCTCTGAATCCGTCCCGTCCCGCTATCGCTCTGCTCTGATTGTCAGCTTACTCTGTCTGGCTTTAGTGCCGCTGCCATCAGTAGGATCCTTACCCACAGCCCAACTCGATTTGCAATGGCCCCGCAGTATGCAGATGGATCCGTTGCCTCTGACACCAGCTGAAGAGCAGTTTTTCGCCCAATCTGACCAAGTGGCAGCTCAGAAATATCAGTTTGAGTGGGAAGATGTGGCCGGATCTGTGTTAGTGGTGGCGAGTCCTAGCTGGCGGTTCCATCATGCCCCCGAATTGTGTTTTACCGGCAATGGATTGCGAGTCGATCAGATGCAAGCGGCCATGCTCTCAGGGGCAATTCCGATTCGGTGGCTAGCGTTGCAGGATCAGCAGTTATCGGCAATGTATTGGTTTCAATCGGCGACCCATACAACTGACAACTTAGTCACTCGTATTTGGGATCACCTCCGTCATCAGGATCAAGTCTGGGTGATGGTGTCGATCCTATTCGATCAGTATTACGAGCCGGAGATGGATCCGGTACAAACGGTTGGTGGCCTAGTTCATGCCGTGGTAGTCCCGAGTTTGGAGGCATCCGTGTAATGTCACAGTTCCGTAAGAGTCTGATTCAATTTGTCGCTAATGGGATCTTTTGGGGATGGAATCTTTCTTTCCTGGCCATCGTTTACTTAGGGATCCTACCTTTTGTTGGGATTGCCCTGTTCGCCGCTGGTCTTACAGGAGAAATCCCCTGGGGTTTCCAATTGACGATGGTGGCATTAATTGTGATCCCCATTGTGGCAACGGTGATTGGGGCTCAACGATTTCAACAGGATCCGGTCGCCCTGCTCCGCTGGTTTTATGGGGTAGAAGCCCCCTTGTTTCTCCTGATTTTACTGCGACTGTTTCTCCTACGAGAACTACCGTTAGCTAGTGCCTATGTTTTAACCACTATCGTGCTCGCCATTTTGACCTTTGGACTTAACTGTTTAACGGTACCGCAAGAACGTGGACCCGTTTGGGAGTGGATTCAACTAACGTGTAACAGTTTTGTGATTTTAGTGGGTCTGTATGCAGGTAGTGTTCTGGTGTTTTATGTTCCACCCACACTCGTTGAATTCCTGAGGTTTCTGGGTGAGCTCACTCAATTTATATTCAGCGGTGATTGGCTGGAGTGGTTCTTTCGACCTGGCGATTTGGTCCTAGTAGCGCTGATTCTTACCCTTTTCTGTCTGACCACTTTAGTTTTTATGGCCATGCCCATTGCCATGGTTAGCCTGTATCTGCAATCGGGTTGGCAGCAGCTCAAACAGTTTGCCAGCCGCTACTCTTGGCCGTGGACAGCGATAGGGTCCGTGCTCGTCATTACCCTGTGGACAACCCTCTTGATGGGATTATCCCCTCAACCCCAAGTGCTGGCGTTCCAATTACTTGAGGATCCTAACATCAGTCGTCTAGAGCAATTATCACAGGCCGATACCATTCGAGATGGACTAGTGAATGCCTATCTACATCGCTATCGCTACCTCAGTCCCGATGAAGATAATAATCATGTCGCAGCAATGTATTGGGACACCTTCCGTCTGCCAGAGCCTGTCTTAAATGGACTGCAAGATCTCTACAACAGCCTGCTCTCACCCTTCTTATATGACGGGACCAACACTGACTCCCAGACAGCCGCAGAGTTCTATGCCGACTTCTTTGACGTTGCAATCCAGAAAGCTGAACAGGATCCTGTCCAAAAGGCCCTCCGATCAACTTATAACCGAGATCAAGTGAATGCCGGTTTGTTAAACATTAATCAGGGGGTCGTCTGGCTAGCCCAACAGGATATTCAAGTAATACCGCAAGGCGATTGGGCCGAAATTGAAATTCACGAGGTCTACCATAATCGGACCGCCGATAATCAAGAAATCTTTTACGCCTTTTCAATGCCTGAAAGTGCGGTCTTAACAGGACTCTGGCTAGGAGATACGGATAATCGAGCCCTACGGTTCCCCTATGTCGTCTCGCCGCGGGGGGCCGCCCAGGAAGTGTATAACGACCAAGTTCGACAGCGAGTGGATCCAGCCTTACTCGAGCAAGTGGGTCCCCGCAACTACCGCCTGCGGGCCTTTCCCATCCCTGGTCGCCAACCGTTATCAACCGATCGCCCTGAGATGCATCTCTGGCTCACCTACAAAGTGATGCAGCACTCGGGCAGCTGGCCCCTCCCGCACCTGAGTGAGCGACGCAACATTTTTTGGAATCGCCGCACCCGACGTACAGTCAATGGCCACACCGGATCCTCTCACACCTCTGACTGGCTCCCTCCGTATCTAGATGCGGCTGAAGATCGGGCCCCTCAATCTCATTGGTTTGAACTCCCCACCGGCGAGACCATCTCTGCTCAACCTCTGGATCCAGCTGATTTGAAGCTACCCGAAAGCAAACGGATCGCTCTAGTCCTCGACGGATCCTACAGTATGAGTCGGCATCTGGGATCCTTGAACGAAAACGTGCACTGGTTGAATGAATTGATCCTACCCCGGAATACCGTCGACCTTTATTTAACTGATGCCGATCCCTTACAAGCTCAGCGTGTCCATGATGTGCCTCATGTTGATCTAGACCCAATTGTGTTCTATGGATCCTTGTCACTACGAGAGATTGTAGACCAGTTTGCTGCGCTGCATGGATCCCGTGACTATGATGCCGTCTTGGTGCTGACGGATCCGGGCAGTTATGACTTAGAAACGGACAGAGAGGTGTCCTATGTCCCCAACGCTCCATTGTGGCTAGCCCACTTAGATGGCTTACCCGGAGCATACGAAGATTCTCTGCTTGAAGCGGTTCAAGATAGTGGCGGTGGCGTGGCCTTAGGGGTTCAAGAAGCGTTGCAACGATTTTCAACAGAATCAACTCTAGGCTCCCAAGTCATCAATGTCATGGATGGGTATGCCTGGTTCCGCAATGCTCCCGTTTCTGGGGTGCCAGAGGATCCTGAGTTTGCTGAAATTGCTGCGCGGCAGTGGATTGAAGCCTTAAGTCGGGATAGCGGTGAGAAAACCCTAGCGGAACTCGATGATATTCACGCCGTTGCCAAAGAATTTGGGTTAGTCACGCCTTATTCCTCTATGATCGTGCTGGTTAACGAGGCCCAACGCGAAGCTCTCAAACAAGCTGAGGCCCGAGCGGATAGATTTGACCGTGAAGTCGAAACTGGTATTGAAGGGCTCACCTCACCTGACAGTCCGTTCGTCACTGCTGTTCCTGAACCGCATGAGTGGATCCTGATCGGTCTAGCAAGTGCTGGTTTAAGTCTCCTAGCTTGGCGGCGCTACCGACAAACAAAGCTGCCCTAACTCACATCAAGGCAGCCTTAGCTGATTCAGTCCAACGTCAACGCAGAGTCAATCGCCCAACGGATCCTGGCAATACACTAGATAGACTCTAGATAATAGTATTGTCAGGAATTACGGCATCCTTACCAATGATTACAATGCCGCTGTTGATCCAAATGCCTTCACTCTCACGATCAGCGTCTTGCACGTGATCTTTGTTCAAGATTTTGACATTGCGGCCAATCCGGGCATTTTTATCCACGATGGCCTTCTTCACATGAGAGTTCGCCCCAATCCCAACGGCTGGCTTACCTGTTGTCGTTTGAGAGTCTCGCTCCTCTGGTGTCTCATAATAGTCAGCACCCATAACCAATGTATCTTCAATGATCGTGTTCGCCTCCAATCGAGACCGGATCCCGATAATAGAGTTACGGATCTGAGCATTTTTGATGATACAGCCGTCACAAATGATCGACTCTTCAATGGTCGAATTCAAAATTTTGTTGGGCGGTAGAAAGCGAGGTCTCGTGTAGATGGGCGCACCTTGATCGTAGAAACTGAAAGGAGGAAAAGGTTGCTTCACCAGACCTAGATTAGCCTCGTAAAAAGCTGAAACTGTCCCAATATCTTCCCAGTACCCTTTGAATAAGTATGCATACAAATTGTATCGATCCAGTGCATTTGGTAATACTTCTTTACCAAAATCTGTATCCTTGTAGTTGGTCAATAAATCGTGCAACACATCATGTTTAAAAACGTAAATACCCATTGACGCAATGTAGGGCATCCGCTGCGCCTCTTCCGCATTCAAGCCCAGGCTTTGAGTATCAACTTGCATTTCCTTGAGGGCATCCCCCTTTGGCTTCTCCCGGAAGAAAATGACCTTGCCTGTGGCATCATCAATCTTCATGAGACCAAAACTGGACGCCACAGCGTCATCACACGGAATTACCGACAGAGTGACATCAGCATTGCTGTCGCGGTGGGCTTGGATAAAGGGGCGGTAATCCATGCGATAGAGATGGTCACCTGAGAGGATTAGGTAGTCCCGAGCCTGAGAGGACGCCATGATCCAGAGATATTGCCGCACCGCATCGGCTGTCCCTTGAAACCACTCAGGATTTTCAGGCGTTTGTTGAGCAGCCAGGATATCGACAAAGCCATCGCCAAATGGAGAGAACCGATACGTATTGTTAATATGGCGGTTTAAAGAGGCTGAGTTGAATTGGGTCAGAACATAGATTTGATCGATGTCAGAGTTAATACAGTTGCTGACCGGAATATCAATGAGACGGTATTTACCCGCCAAGGGCACCGCCGGTTTTGCTCGTTTTTGGGTTAACGGATAGAGCCGAGTCCCCCGACCTCCACCTAAAATAATCGCCAGTACATCCCGCATGGTCTTCCTCCGCGTGCAGAAGGGGTCCCTCCTAGCATAAAACCTTAACGGATCCTGAAGACAGCAGAGTTGAAAAATTTGAGAAATCTATGCGAATGAGCAGGCTAAGTATGACAACGAGTCTCCAAATGATGCCGTATCCAACCGGATGGCCAGGGATAGTGCCACCCTCATTGCATAGCTTGGCTGCCGGTCGATCTCCGAGTCCTAAAGGGATTCATGTTGCCCCTTCCCCTGTACTGATGGCTCAAGCGGTTGCTCATCTGATCCTGCTCGAATCTGGGAAGGAAGAGGTACTCAGCCTCCAACTTAGTCAGGTAACCTCTCAAGTTGATACATTTTCCTAGACTGTTCTGGCGAACTCAATGTCCTTACCGTGAATGCTCTCGTGCCCGCGCACACCGTCTTGATCCCTAGACGTCTCAACCGCACTGAGCTCTATCAACAAGTCCACACTCAACTCGCTCCCGTATTATCGGCGGTTACAATCCCCGATAGCAATGCTATCCGAATCGCCTTCGGCCCGAGGTCCTATGGTGATGGAGTATGAGCCAGGGTGTTTAGTAGCCCAATGAATCAAAGCTCTAGTGTCTGATGAAATTCCAAGTATTAGCTAGATCTACGGTTGTCAACAGCGACCTAGCTCAAGTGCCATATTGCAGCCCATACGAATTCTGCTTCTGGCCTCTCCACGATTGCTCTAGTCTCTATTCAGAGTTACAGTTGCAGTAATAGGGTTGTAGTCTAAGGATGTAGTCAGGCCATCCCTACCTTATGTAACTGCTTTCGACGGACACCTTGATTTAGAGTACGATCCTGGGGCAATCCGTCTCCGATGTTCATCTGGAAGTGATAATGTCACCATCTCAGCCAGTCCTCAATCATGTCTTGATCATCAAGGATCGAGGGGGTCCGAGGGCCTATTGGTTAACAGCAGAGATGTACTCAATTGGACGAGATCCCAGCAACACGATTCGAGTTGATTCTCAGTATGCGTCCCGGCGTCATGCCATCTTGTTTAAAAGTCCATCTGATACGATTCCTGGGGAATTTGTGTACCAGATTATTGATGGTGATGTTGAAGGAAACCCCAGTACTAATGGCCTGTTCGTAAATGGTCGTCGCACTGACTTTTGCGATTTAACTGATGGCGATGAGATCCAGTTTGCCAGTGATGCGAATGCCAAATACGCGATTCAGCAGAAGACTCTGGACGATATCTTGTCGACTTATGAGCACACCGAAGTTTCGATCTTAGGCAGTTAGCTCGCACCCCCACTCACGCTTTAACCTTATTAAGCCTTTCAGCCTTGAATCTACCCCTATAATATGTCTTCCACTGGCTGAGTACCTGTCAGGCCTTCCAGGATTTCCTGGCACGCTCAACGTCTCCTCGTGAGCTCAAGATCTATCTCCTAACGAGCCCAAGATTTCCTGACAAGCGGGCCTGAAATCCCCGATGATGAACGATGGACATGATAGATAAGGATCGTCTCGTACTATAGTAGGCTCATCTAGTCGGCTTTCCGGTTGTTGTCGTTCAGCTCTGATGTTCTGCTTCAAACTATGTCTCCCATTACCAAAATTTTAATTGCTAACCGAGGCGAGATCGCTCTCCGCATTATCCGCACATGCCAGGAAATGGGGATTGCAACTATTGCTGTTTACTCAACAGCCGACAAAACGGCTCTCCATGTGCAATTGGCTGATGAGGCAGTCTGCGTTGGCGAAGCTCTCAGCAATCGAAGCTACTTGAATATTCCTAATATTATTTCAGCCGCAATCACTCACGGTGCTGACGCCATTCATCCTGGTTATGGCTTCCTTGCCGAGAATGCCAAATTCGCTGAGATGTGTGCGGATCATGGCCTCATCTTTATTGGACCGAGTCCTGAGTCAATGCGCAAGATGGCAGATAAAGCGACAGCAAAGGAAACGATGCGCTCAGTGGGTGTTCCCATTATTCCAGGTAGCCGAGGCTTAATTGAGTCAGACGAGGAGGCCACTAAGGAAGCCGAGAAGATTGGTTATCCTGTCATCATCAAAGCAACAGCAGGAGGGGGCGGTCGAGGCATGCGAGTAGCTTACAATTCCTCTGACCTTTTGAAGTTGCTCCATACTGCTCAGGGAGAAGCTGAAGCGGCTTTTGGCAATCGAGGAGTTTATATTGAGAAATTCATTGAACGGCCCCGCCATGTCGAATTTCAAGTTCTAGGGGATACCCACAACAATGTCGTTCATCTGTACGAACGGGACTGTTCCATTCAGCGCCGCCATCAAAAGTTGTTGGAAGAAGCACCTAGTCCTGCACTCAGCTCTTCACTGCGATCGAAGATGGGAGGCGATGCAGTGAAAGCGGCCAAAGCCATTCACTACGTAGGGGCAGGCACGATTGAATTTCTTTTAGATAAGCATGGCAAGTATTACTTTATTGAAATGAACACTCGGATCCAAGTTGAACATCCCGTCACTGAAATGGTAACAGGGCTTGATTTGATCGCCGAGCAAATTCGGATTGCTCAAGGTGAAGCATTGTCTTTCCGTCAGAAGGAGGTAGAGCTACGAGGGCACGCAATAGAGTGTCGCATCAATGCCGAAGATCCAGCTCATCAATTCCGACCTCACCCTGGTAGTATCCGAGCGTTTCTACCCCCAGGTGGCCCAGGAGTCCGCATCGATTCTCATGCCTACACCGACTATGCCATTCCCCCCTACTACGACTCCCTCATCGGTAAGCTTATTGTATGGGGGCCCAATCGTACCGCAGCAATTCATCGAATGCAACGAGCATTAGGTGAGTGTGCTGTCATTGGGATTCCGACAACAATCCCTTTCCATAAAAAGATTCTGACTTTGGACTCCTTCATCAAAGGTGAGATCTACACCGATTTTATTCAACAACACTCTGCTGAGCTGGGGTTAGGGTAAGTGTATGGAATGATCGATAGATCATGCTAGCTCTTGAGCTCGACCAGCCCCAGTTTTACTAACCCAGATAGAGCTAAAGTTTTTCAACATAATATCCAGGGAACTAATAGTTTCCTGGGATGCTATGGGTCGAATGAGTGTCTCGATATTCGGATATATAAAGAAAGGAATCGAGATGCGGCTAACAGGGAGGCTATGGATTACTTCATGAGGAGTACTCACAAATAAACCACTTGTCCAAGTTTGAAGCATGTCACCCAAGTTAATGACAAAAGCATCATCAAGACAGGCTGCATCAATCCAACTTTGTTTGGCGTAAACTCGCAAGGAAGGATTTGCAAACTGCTCTTGAATGAGTACTGTAAAAATACCGTTATCAGTATGTCGTCCCGCAACACCTTGATTAGGAGGATAGTAGATTGTGCGATGGATCAAGATGGGTTCCTGGAAATGCTGGCTAAACCAGTCAATGGGTAGATCAAGCGCTAGAGCAAATGCGTTAAGAAGAACAGGTACAACCTGATTCATTACATCAGCTTGGAGTTGGTAATGGGAACTCAGAAAGCGAGGGGCAACTTTATCCTCTGGGGCAACGTTAGGGCCTGTGAAAGGATCCTGAGAAATGGGACGATCGAGGCCCAGATCGAAAAACTCTTTTGGATCTGGGCCAACATCGTTGTGAAGAGTTTCTCTATACATAGGAACGTATCCTCTTGAAGTAGGAGGATAAACTTTCTGCTGAGCATGGCTATACTGAAGTTTAATATCGGCGGGGAGGTTGAAAAAGGCTCTGGAGGCTTCAATAGTTTGGCGAATAAGATTAGTTGATATACCGTGATCCTTCAAGTAGAAGAAGCCATGGTCGATGCAGACATCATAGAGCTTACGGTGCTCTTGAGTAGATTGCCTGCTCTTTAGGTTGGCTAGAGAAATAATGGGTAGCTGATTCATCGTAGCAAGCTCATTATTGGTTTATCTTGGCTTTAGATTACAGTAGGAGCTCCTGTATGCTACTAAAAGTCAGAATCATTTTAGAACTTCGTTACAAGTTAAGAAGATAAACTGAGCTACATAAGTTATCTATTGGAGTAGTACTGGGAATTAGGGGTACTCAGTAAGTAGACTCGAGAATAATAAAACTGAAGTATTGAGTATCGACATTTTTTACCTGGAACAATACAACAGTTGGGCAGTATAGATGTGCACGTAGGGGCAGCGGTAGATCCCTTACGTACACACGGATCCGGATCCTATCTAAGGATCCGACATGGAATGGTGAACTGGAGATACCCTGGATCTAGCCCACAGGGCACTAGTTCACCAGAGACTTAGTGCACCCGGAACGCCCAATAATGAGCACCTTCTTCCGCAATGTAGGGGCCAAACTTCACAAAGCTTGTCAGGGTCACAATGTTGTTCGCCTGTAGCCGGTCACACTCAGCTTGAAAATCAGTGCTGTTATAGTAGCTCAACCTCGTACTCACAACAATCAACCCCCCCGGCTTAGTGAAACGAATCATTTCTGCCAGTGACTGCGGGGGCACGTGGCCTAGTGTAAATACCCCACAGCTGACGGAGGCATCATACTGGTTGTCTTGGTAGGCAGGAATGATCTGAGTCATATCGCATCCTCCTTCCAAGGCGCCGTAGCATCCCGTTTCCGAGGCAATATCCACCATCTTGTGAGACAGATCAAATCCATCCACATGGATATATCCTAGCCGCTTCAATGCAACACCAACCAGTCCTGTCCCACAACCAGCATCTAGAATGCTCATCGAGTAGTCACGACGACCTGTGGCGTCTCCACTGAGTAAGTCAAGATAGGCTGCAATGAAGTTGGGGCCAATGTAAGCTTCATTTGAAACATCTTGATCATAATTGCCAGCCCATTGATCGTAGTAAGTTTCCAACTCATCAGCTTGACCTGATAGGTTGTGAGCAGCCTTAATGGCATCAAAACTCTCAGAATGGCTAGTTTCAGTAGCTGTATTCACTTTTCAATCCTCTTAGTTACAACTGCCTGCAAATGTTGCAAGAATCTTTGTCATTACAGGTAGATGACACTTACTATCAAGAACTAAATCTTTAACATTTGTCAAGGCTCGTTCAGTAAACTGCTTAGCATTTTCATGCTCTGACATGTAGCTTGTGCCACAACTCCAACGAATCACCTGCTTCAACAAGTCTCGGTCAAGACCCATATTTTCCCCCAGTGTGTAAGCTTCCCCTAAGATTTGCCAATTGATAAAGGCCATGAACAGAGTTAATCGCTTGGCTACGTCCAGTAATCTTGAATCCATGCAAGTTTCAGTACCGGTGTAAGTCTCTAGAACTCTAGGCTTTACACGACCATACTCGTCTTCAATCAACCCTTCAGGCATAACAAAACTACGATTTCTGCCATACTTCGACAGCGCAGTAAAGTTAGGAAGCCTCAACTCAGTATTATTCTCCTCCTCAAGCAAGCGGTTAACGATGACGTGGTTATCAAACGGCTTGTACCGTTGACCTGCCTGTCGGTAACGCTCTTCAACAATACGACCCAAGGGCATAGCTACATTTAGCTCATCAGCTAAAGCCACTGTTAAAGAGGTATCTTTCACTGTGATTTCAAGGGTGCAGGAAAAGTCATAGCTACCATCGAATAAGAAGGGAGACACTTGCTCTGTGACAAACGAATTACCAATTGATTCCTTTGTATAATCCCAGAACCAATGAAGAGATATTCCCTCAGATCGAGCAATCAAGAGCACCTCCCCCATAAGCACCATAGCAGTGTAAAACAAGAGATTCGTGAGTAGCTTGACAGTTTGAGCAACCCCAATAGCACCCACATAAAATGAGATCTTCCCCATAGTATTGAGGGCATCTTCACTGATGTTAAAGCCTGGTTTGTCGCCACCCACATAAAAGCTGACATTGGCAAAGTCAACCCCCATATGAGATAAATTACTAACAGGAGCCTCTAAACTGTAGATATCTTTTCCGGCCGCAATAGCAGCAATACGGAGAGTATTATGGTAGTCCGTTGTCGAAGTATCAATCCAAACAGATCCAGGATGCATACCTGCAATAGCTCCATCTTCTCCTACCATATTCTCGTAAACATGATGGGGGAGAGGCAGGCAGGTGATCACGATATCCATCCCTTCTGCACACTCTCTAGGGCTATTTCTCCAGATAGCTCCCTCTGAAATCACTGTCTCTGCCGTTTCAGGATACTTGTCGTAGACTTGAACCGTGTAGCCTTTATCTAATAGCTTTTTGATCATAGGTCGGCCCATACTGCCTGTGCCTATGAACCCAATTCTAGTTGCTATGTTCACTATACCAGTCCCTCACTCACTGGAGACGCAGCTGCTTGTTCAGTAGCTTGCTCCCATAGAATACACAGCAGAGGGCAATATGACAAATTCAGGATCCTTAGTCCAGCTTCTTAACCAGCGATTTCAACATCCAGCTAAATGGCTTGAAGCTAGGGCTAGAGAGGATCCTAGCGTGCTAGTTGAGTGAATGCTCGCAAATCTTAACATGAAAAGGAGTGCTAGGCTTGAGTCCGGCAAAGCCTCTTCGATGAGGTTTAACTGACTGGGGGGAGATGAGAGTTATCGACCAGTTCGATAATAACGTTGCAAGCACAAGTTTCATCTGGAGTTGAGCAAAGGCAAGACCAATGCACAGTCGAGAGCCACCCCCAAATGGAAAATATTCGTAAGGAGAATACTGACGCTCCAAAAAACGGTCTGGATTAAACTTGCCTGGTTCTGGAAAGATCTCTGGACGATGATGGGTGAGATAGATTCCTGGCATTACGACGGATCCAGGTTCAAGAACATACTCCATGATTTGGATAGGTTTGCAAACTCGCCGAGGCAAGCCCAGCATTGATACAGGATATATCCTCAGTGTTTCCTGACACACAGCCCGCAAGTATGGTTGGGTATCTAAAGCTTTGCTATCTGTCGGGTCATACGTCCCCAAATCCTGCAATAACCGTGTCTGAACCTCAGGTAGCTGATGGATCCAGTAAAGCGCCCACCCCAATGAAGCACTAGTCGTGGAGTAGCCGCTATGTAGCAGGGTCATTAGCTCGTCTCGGACCTCATCGTCTGTCATTCCCTGACCGTCCTCATCCTGTGCAGTGAGCATCATGGTCAAAATATCAGTACGATCAGAATTCGATTGTTGAACCAGTTGAGCTCGGCGTTCGTGAATTTCAGCGTATAGAATGTCATCGATAGATTGTCTTAACTCTAGGAACTGGGACCAAGGACTCCAGGATCCCCAGTCTTTCTGAAGAAAGGAAAAGTATAGAAGTAATGGGCTAGTGGCAAGGGATCGTCCCTCTAGTAATCTGGTCAGGAGATAGATTAGACGCTGATACCGAGGACCGTCGTGAATTCCAAAGACAATTTTGAGCAAGACTCTGAGGGTAACTTCCTGCAAAGACTTGAGCAGACAAAAGGGCTGATCGGCCGGCTGTTGTCCAAAGATCTGATGGGTTACGTGTCGAATAGTATCCTGATACGCTGGCAAGGCTCTACCATGAAATGCCGGCATCAGTAGTCGCCGCTGCCGTTGATGAAAGGATCCATCTGCCAGCCCGATTGAGCTAGGACCAACAATAGGTTCGGCCAGTGCAAAGACTCGGCCAGTTTCAAATGTACCCAGAGGAGCAGTAAAGATTGCTTCAATAGCTTCAGGATGGCTCATCACAACCATCGATCCCAACACTCTCAAGGTGAAGGTATCTCCGTATTGGGCAGCGCATTGATCCAGTAAGCTCTTAGGATCCCGCGCGTAAGCGATCGTTTGAAGCCACCCTGGGCTAGTTGGTCCAGCAGGTAGATGTACCACAGTTACACTACAGCAACGACGATTAAGGGTTTCAATCTCTAACTTTCAGCAGCTTGAACGGGTGCAGCGGATTCCTCAGCATCAGTAGACTCTTCAGGATGAGCTTCAAGATACTGCTTCATCTCGCAGTAGATCCCATAAACTATCTCTAGGTAGCTATTGGGTGCTGGGGTGGAGAGGTAGCGCTCAGCAAGATTAATCGCGTCCCCAAAAGTGACCCAATTGGTGTAACGCTCCCACTTAGTTGAAGCGAAGTACACACGATAATCCACCAGCATGAGCTCAAAGATTACTGGGGGAACGATGTTGACCCCAACAACTATCAAGATAGCATTGAACAAAGCTACAACAGAAACGCAGAAAGTGACGAAGTAGTCGAAAATATTAGGAGGCCCCAGCCGCTCCAATAAGTTTTGATGCACCTTCATTGTCAGAACAGCATTGTAACGGACATTGGGGTAGGAGTTTAGAATATGCTGATTGAGTCGCTCATAGTCTTCATTGACAATCTCAAGAGGGACTTGAGGATAAGCGTGGTGAATAGCATGATTAACGATACCACCAGCCCCGATCAGGTTGTAGAACGTCAGCGGCAGCTTAAACAAGCCGTCACAGGTTTTAGGATCCATAATGCCGTTGCTCTCAAAGCTATTTCGACGATCCACGCCTGAGTGAACGATGATAGCAGAGAGGACCTGAGACCCAGACAGGATAAAGGCTGGGATTAAGTTGAACACGAAAAGGAAATAAGAGCCATGAGTTAATTCCCAAATCATGACACCCAGATAGGTGTAGAATCCTAAAATTTCAATCGCGAGTTGCTTACGATTCAGGAGCTCCTCACGGCAAAACTCCTCATTAAATAAGAATCGCAGTAACAAGTGTGGACGAAGATAGTAAGTCACTGGAATCTGGTCAAATGTGATCCACACATCAGAGAACAGACGGGAGAAGTTCCCCACATCGTTATAGTGGGCAGCACAATGACGGCGCTTGAATAAACTAGGAGACACTCCAGTCCAAGCGAGTCCAAGAACATCAATGACTTTGTCCAACCACTTCCATCCAGTCAAACTGTTGGGAGAGTGAGCCCGTAAGTGAATTAGCTCACCTTTCTGAGCAACCCAAAAGGAAGCAGCAAACATCGGAATACCCCAAGCCAAAGCATAGTTGGGGTAATGCGTGTGGAAGTATACATAACAAGCTAGCAGGGCAACTCCACCGACCGCAAAAATGAGAAAATTCCACCGATGGTGAGCTTGAAAGTCCTGGCGAGAGTAACGCTGATGAATGTCATCCTTATACCACTTCATAAAGTCGACAAAGGATGCATCGAACATCTCTTTCTTGTTAAGGTTTCGATGATCTTGAAAAACCAGGTAATCATCAAAGTCCTCGTAGACTGGCATTTGAAATGATCCTGATTTATAATCTGCTCCTATCATTCAGCTTTCTCCTCTAGCAGCACTATGCCGATTATTCTCCGTAAGGGAGAGTAAAATGTTGATATAGACTTTAACAGATCTATCTGAGCCTGCTGTCATCTTTCGATGATATTTTCCTCCGCAGATCTTCCCAGAAATTCCGTCACAGCTCCCAATTTTTCATTTTGTCTAAATACTAAGGAGCTTAATTGTGGCCTTGGATACAATTTAAGTGAGTTATTCTCTCTAGGTAGTGTAGCAATGCATGGGTTAGCGGTGCTGAAGTTGGGGAGTTGGGTGCTGCTGCTCTTGGACCTGATCTGACTCAATTTCACCATCTCGAACTCGAATAACTCGCTTGGCATAGGCCGCAACTTCAGGTTCGTGGGTCACGATCACGAGGGTGGCTCCTTGATTGTTGAGGTCAGTGAGTAGGGCCATGATCTCGATTGAGGTAGCGGTGTCAAGGGCTCCTGTAGGCTCATCTGCCAGAATAATAGCCGGTCGATTTACAAGGGCTCGGGCGATGGCAACACGCTGCTGTTGTCCCCCTGAGAGCTGGTTAGGGCGGTTCCTCAAACGCTCCCCTAAACCCACTCGGATCAAGGCATCTTCCGCACGCTGCCGCCGCTCTTGACTCGGAATCTTGGCATATATCATGGGGAGCATAACATTCTCAACTGCATTAGCCCGACTGAGCAGATTGAATTGCTGAAAGATGAAACCAATCCGTTGGTTGCGGATCATGGCTAACTCGTTACTTGACATGGTAGTCGCGTTGCGGCCTTCCAAAAGATAGGTTCCTGAGGTCGGTCGGTCGAGGCAGCCAATGACGTTCATCAGTGTCGACTTCCCCGATCCGGAGACGCCCATGATAGCAACATATTCGCCTTCATCGATATCGACATCAACTCCCCGTAGGGCTCGCACCGTCACATCGCCGAGCTTATAGGTTTTACGGATGTCGCGCATCTCAATCATGGCAGGCATTAGTCAGTCCTCAACGCGGTAATCGGATCCAACTGAGCAGCACTGCGAGCTGGAAGCACTCCAGCCAAGAGCCCCACTGCCAAGGATAGGCTGAAACTCAAGACAACGGATCCACCTGAAATCACCAAGGGGACCTCCATGAGTGCAGTAGCTAGAGCCGCTAGAGAGACTCCTATCACAATTCCCAAAGCTCCACCTCCCAGAGACACCAAGATGGCTTCTGACAGGAACTGGTACAGGATGGAGGAACTGGAAGCTCCTAACGCCTTACGAACACCAATTTCACGGGTCCGCTCCACGACTGAGACCAACATAATATTAGCAATCCCAATGCCTCCAACGACAAGTGAAACTGCCCCAATACTGACAATGAAGACGGTGAAGAGGCCCACAACCAAGTCCAACGTTTGTTGGATATCAACTTGGCTAGTAATGGAGAAATCATCATCCTGGCCCGGTAGAGTGTTACTTCGTAACCGCAGTAGGTTGGTAATTTGAAACTGAGCAGCGGTCACATCGGGTTGAGAGCGGGCTTTGGCAAAGAAACCGGTGAGAGCAATTCCGTTCAGAGAGTTCCCTCCCACAATTCGAGTTGACATGGTAGTGAGCGGGATGTACACCTGATCATCCGGGTCGGCCCCTCCTAATCCTCCTTTGGGGGTTAACACACCTAGGATTCGAAAGCGCTCTCCCTCAACTCGGATCGATTCCCCAACAACAGAAGCTCCAGTGCCGAAGACCCGGTCGCGAGTAGTACTGCCGAGGACAGCCACTTTAGTGAGTGACTCCACATCATTGTCGGTAAAAAATCGACCTTGCTCTAACGGCCACGTTCTCACCTGGGGAAAATTGGCTTCGGTGCCCATGGCCCGGACAAAGGTGCTCCTATCACCGGAAACCAAGCTCACCCCACCCGTGAGGAAGGCGGCTACACTTTGAACCGCAGGAGATTGAGTTTCAACCGCTTCAGCATCTTCGAGCGTCAAATCCGAGGTCCCTTGACCTACTAGCCCCACACGTGCATTACCGGCAAGAACCACAATGATATCAGTGCCTAAGGATTGCAGCAGACCTGCTGTTTTGCGTTGTACACCATTCCCAATTGAGTTAAGAGCAATCACAGAGCTAATCCCGATAACTACCCCTAAAACAGTTAGGCCAGAGCGGAGCTTATTGCCCCTAAGACTGTCTGTGGCCATCCTTAAGGTGTCTTGCAACAAAGGCGTTGGCATAAGGGTGTCTCCCGTGAAACGAACCTTCTACAAGGGGTGCTGTGAGTAAAGACTGTCAGTAAAGACTGTCGTTGCATGAACGATTTGATTAATTGGGGTCTTGCCCTGTCAAGTTAAGGGGTGGGAGGGATTGCGTGCTCAAGGAGTCAGAGAGAGAGGAGCTCAGGATCCTGTCGCGACGAGGACTCTAGAAAAGTAAACTCCCTGTGTCAGGCTCAAACCCTTCTGGAAAACTAACATAAACTTCTTCTCCACCGCTTAGCCCAGAGCGTACTTCTGTTTTGTCCTCAACTGTAACGCCAATGTCGAGGGGTTTGAAGACAGGGCTGTTCTCTAAACTCTGCTGACCTATCTGCAGTCGCTCCCACCAATTCACAGTTTCCTCTGAGGCTCCTCCGGTATTAGAGTCCACAATATAGACCCCAGTCCCACCGGATTGCCGCACAATGGAAACAGTAGGAACCACCAAGACATTGTCCAAGGCACCTACCTCAAAATCGACATCGACACTCATGCCTGGCCGCAGGAGGTTCTCGGTATCATCTAGGATCGACAATTTAATCTCAAAGCTTATGACATTTTGATCTTCGATAGCTTGGGGAGCAATTTGAGTGATTTCGCCATTGAACCGTAGGTCTGGGTAGGCATCGGCTCGAATGGATGCACCCTGACCTACAGCTAGCCGTCTAATGTCGCTTTCAGCAACGTTCACTACCACCTGATTTATACCGGCCAATGCAATGATTGCGGGGCTAATTTGGGAGTTAGAGATTTGGACCGATGTGGGAGCCACAAAGGATCCGGGTTCAGAGTAGCGCCGTGTAACCGTGCCACCAAACGGCGCCCGGATAACAGTATCTTCTAAAGTTATTTCAATCGTTTGGACAGCACCTCTGGCTGACTCCACTCGGGCGCGGGCCTGATCAACATCCTCTTGACGGGCCCCCTTTCTGACTAGGGCTAGAGCTTCCTTTGCTTGGTCAACCGTTGCCTGGGCGCGGTCTCGACTGGATTGGCTAATGACAAGTTGCTGATTGGGGATAGCTCCTTCATTAAATAACATTTCGTCTCGAGATACGGTGTCTTCAGTTTGGCGAAGAGCGGCCTCAGCTTCAACTAGACGGGCTTCAGCTTGGGCAATTTCTTCGGCTCGGCTACCAGCCAACAAACGATCTAGATTGGCCTGAGCTGCTGCAACTTCTGCTCTGGCTTGAGCAAGTTGGCCACTGAAGTCGGAGCTATCCATGGTGGCAATGATTTGCCCTGCTTGTACTAGCTCACCTTCTTGGACAAAAACCTCCTCAACAATACCAGCTCGTTTGGGACTGACGTTGACGAAGCGCTCGGGCTCGATGGTACCGCTGGCACTGACACTGAGTTCAAGGTCAACCCGCTCAACAGGGACTGTTTGCACATCTGAGTCATTAGACTGGGGACGGCGCAAGGATCCTATCAACACGAAAGTCCCTAGCCCTAGCGCAATGAGAAGAAGAAAGGTAAAGAGTCGGCCTAGAAGGGTCGGTTTAGGGGCAGAGTCCGTCATAGATTACTGGCGTAGGGTAGCAGTGGACACACCTGAGGATCCCACCGGCGGGACGCCTCTAGCTTAGATCTGTATGCCCATGTTTGGAACAGGTTTTACGCTAAGCTCACATCTGATTGTAGGCAAAAGGATCCTTCTCTCAATGTCCGACATGTCATGGAATCAGCTGTGACTTAAGTCATTTATAATGCCTTTACTGGGTGAATCGCTTGGCATGCTAGCTTAACTGGATTGAGAAGTTCGCCAAAAGGGAAGGTGTGAGTACATCAGGTTAGAGAGAAAGCAGTCAGGCTCGACATTAGAGAATATTTGGATCTAAATTCAGGGAATTAGATTAAATCATGATTTAGGACTTCTAGATTCCTCGCTATTCATCTCACCTCAACTCGATTGAATCCTTGTAGCACTTTATGAAGTGTGAGTGGGTTGAACTCGCGGTATATCGCTCTTGATGTGGGGAATATGCGGAGCGAGCGCTTTGAGAGTATGCACAACCTATAAAATAACTTCTCGTATTCATGTACAGCGATAAGATTTCCAAAAGGAGCCCTTGCTGGTATCAAGCTCCTCAGAGGCCTGACCAATAAAGGATCCTTCGTGAGTTCAAGACAGCTATCATCTACCCATGAGGATGTAACTAATCACGGTCTTAAACATTCATAAATCCTCCGTCAACGACCAGATCAGCTGCTGTCATGTACGACGAGTCGTCACTGGCCAAAAACGTCACAGCTGCTGCAATCTCAGGGATCTCACCGAGTCGATTCAGTGGGGCTGTACTAGTCACCTGTTGAACAAAGCCCTCCAAGGCATCCTGTGGAATTCCCATCTTGCCCTGAAAATGAGTCATCACTAGCCCAGGGCTGATGGAGTTCACACGGATCCCTCGACCGCCAAGCTCAGCGGCAAGAGTTCGAACTAAGGAACGGACAGCTGCTTTTGTGGCGAAGTAGATACTACCCATGGCCATTCCTTTCTGATTCACTGCTGAAGCATTGAGGATGATACTGGACCCTGGTTTTAGAAATTTTGATAGCTTCTGAACAGTAAAGAAGACCCCTTTCACATTGGTATCAAACTGGTTGTCAAAGAAGGTCTCATCAATGCTATCCAACGGCGCAAAGGATCCGATGCCGGCGTTAGCAAACACAATGTCCAGAGCACCCCAGCGCGATTCAACTTCTGCCGCTAAGTGCTCAAGGTCCTGTAGGGACCGCACATCAGCCTGTACTGGTATGACACCATCCCCCAACTCGGTAGCGGCAGCCTGTAGTCGCTCTTCGTTTTGGCCCGTGATGATCACCTGAGCACCTTCGTGCAGAAATTGACGCGCTGTTTCAAATCCGATCCCTGTCGATCCACCTGTGATAACAGCTGTTTTGTGGTGTAAGCGTGCCATGGGAGTCTCCCTGTCAGAGTATGACTAAAAGATTGAACGATCGGTCAAATTTAGAGCAAAATTTTTTGGTGAGGTTAGCTGAGAAGATTGAGCGCGACTTGAGACGGTCCTGCTAACCAGGTGTCATCGTCTAAAATCCGCCCTAGCAAGGCCATCCCCTGAGTTGCACAAAGGAGGAGACGAGCTACTTGCCGAGGGTTTTCCGTCGCTCTAATCTCGCCAGCGTCCTGCGCCCGAGCCACAGCGGTACAAAAGGCATCTTCTAACTGCTTTAGGTACACTCGCATCACCTGAGCCACATCTTCATCAGCTGTATTGAAATCAGCAATATTAGTGCCTAACATGCATCCACTGGTGTGGGGCTGACTATTCATCTCATAAAAGCTACGTAACACTTGCCGTAAATTGTCCCGCGGGGATCCTGTGGCCAAGAGGCGCTCTCGGATATCTCGCAGAGTCGTTTGAGCATAGTGATCCAATGCTTTGAGAAACAGTGATCGTTTGTTGCCAAAGGTGTCGTACAAGCTTTTTTTCCCAATGCCCATGTGCTTGAGCAGTGCGGACAAGCTAGAGGCCTCGTAACCATGAGCCCAGAATACTTCCATCGCCTTACTCAGGGCGACTTCAGGTTCAAATTGCTTGTCAGGACCGCGTGTCATGGCGTGACTTTGCTCTACATCCCTACAATAACAAAACGAGACCGATCAGTCAAGATTTATTCTGTCTAAACTATCCTGACTCTAGGGGATCCTATCTAAGGATTTTAGGATCCGAGTCTTCATTGGCTACGTTTACAGTACGGTCCTAGGACGCTAAGGGATCTAGGGTTTCAACAACATCTAGGATCCCAGTACCCCAGGTTTGACGCACAATGGATCTAGTTCTCAGTTGTGTGATTAAGCGATGACCTCGATCAAACCCGTTGTATGTCCTGATGCTCCTTGCGAACAAGGGTGGGACGATGAGCAGACTGGATCCTTATATTTCAGGACAATCTTTAGTGCTGGGCAGACGCCGACAGAGGCATTGACAGCGGGTGTATCCGACATTACGCCCGGAAATGCGCTCAAGCTGCATCGGCATCCTCAGCCTGAGATCTATCATCTCGTAGCGGGTGAAGGTATCGTTACAATTGATGGAGATGAGTATCCGGTTCAAACGGGTAGTTCTGTGTTCATTCCTGGGAACGCGGTTCACGGTATTCGGAACACAGGGCAGTCGACCTTACGGTTCTTCTACGTGTTCGCCACTGATTCCTTTGATAACGTGCAGTACACATTCACCGCAACCCAAGTGTAGTGGCCGGTTCAAGATAAAGTGGCCGGTTCAAGATAAAGTGGCCGGTTCAAGATAAAGTGGCCGGTTCAAGGTAAGGAAACCAATG
>CAYUEE010000071.1:0-22807 GCA_964443615.1 uncultured bacterium
ACGACATCAAAGATGCCGCGCTCTGGCGCTACGCGTCCTACAGCAATAGTCATGTTATGAGTCCTCTTCTAAAGAAGTGACGTAGATAGTAAAACCGCAAAATCGCGGTTCTCTACACATAACGATAATTTTACAAAATATCAAGAGGTGTAACGCTTTTCTCATTCTTGTGTATAGCATCCCCAACGGAGGAATGGCGCCTGTAGACCGTGTCTCACTAACTTAAGGATCCTTTCCAAATCTGCTCGGAAGAAACCGTGCTGATCTACGATTAGGAGATTCAGGCTAAGTGTTTCAGATGATCTCATCCATTTCGTCAACATCCACTTCGTCAATAGGTATTTATCCAAGGAGTGTAGGGTGGCTAGGACAATTCTCTTTGCTGCAGCAGAAGCAGCTCCATTGGCCAAGGTCGGTGGAATGGCTGATGTAGTGGGGACCTTGCCTCCTGTCTTGCAACGACTGGGTGTTGATGTACGACTGATCATGCCCTACTACGGATCCTTGGTCGATAAGTTACCGCCCCTCAAGGATCCTATCTGGTCAACTGACGTCATGTATCAAACCGTGGATGTGTACGAAACGGTATTACCCAAAACTGAGGTCCCTCTGTACTTGGTCGGTCACGCTTCATTTTCTCGCAAGCAGGTGTACGGAGGGGAGGATGATAGCTGGCGGTTCACTCTGTTTTCTAATACTGTAACTATCTTCGTTTGGGAGTACTGGACGCCACAGGTCATCCATTGTCATGACTGGCACACGGGCATGATTCCTGTATGGTTGCATCAGACTCCGCATATTGGATCCCTCTACACCATTCACAATCTGGCGTATCAAGGGCCAAGTCGTACTCAATTGGAGACAATGACCTGGGTGCCCGACTATATGGCAGCTAACAACATGATGGCTGGAGGAATCCTGTACGCTAATCAGGTTAATACGGTATCACCCACCTATGCTAAAGAAATCTGTACACCTGCTCATGGAGTTAATCTAGACGAGTTACTTCGCCAAAAAGGTGATCGATTACACGGGATCCTTAACGGCATTAATCCTGAACAGTTTGACCCTGAGGCTGACCCGGCATTGCAACATCCGTTTTCCGCCGCTGATCTTAAGGTCCGCGCATTGAATAAGACAGCGTTGCAACAGGAAGTAGAAATCCCTGAGGATCCTGACCTATTCACGATTGGGATGGTGAGTCGCCTAGTTGAACAGAAAGGGATTGATATTGCTCTACCTGCTCTTGAATTTGTGATGGCTTATACCAACATTCAAGTAGTGATTTTGGGTAGTGGTGACGCTCAGTATGAGATGGCATTAAGAGCCTTAGCTGATCGATTCCCGACTCGCGTGGGCTTTGTCCAAAAGTTCGACCCTCAGCTGGCTCAGCGCATTTATGCCGGAACGGACGCCTTTCTCATGCCCAGTCGTTTTGAGCCCTGTGGTATCAGTCAGATGATTGCTTTGCGGTATGGCTGTGTGCCTATTGTGCGCCGGACAGGGGGATTAGTTGACACAGTGGCCCATCATAACCCTCGTCAGCAAACGGGTACTGGTTATTGTTTCGAGCAGTATGACGCATTGGATCTTTACACTGCCATCATCCGAACTTGGGAAGCGTATCAATATACTGAGGCCTGGAGAGCACTGCAGCAAAGAGGAATGGCTCTGGACTACAGTTGGGAACGGTCAGCTCAGACCTACATCGAACTCTACGACGCCATCATTGGAGAGTTGCAGTCTGAGCCCCTAACAGTATCAGCACCTGTCCCAGAGGCTAGGGCCCCAGAAGCTAAGACAGGATCCGTCGTGTCCAAAAGTTAATGAGGCGATTGAGGGGAGAAGAGTGAGCTAGTTGATCGTCTGCATAATTCATTAGAAGCTGTCGACCGATGGGAGCAAGGCGATAGCTGTCTGTAATTCCTTGACCGTCTACCTCACGTCGCAACACGCCAACTTGGATGAGCCACATAAGTTCAGCCTCAGCCTCTAATTCTGGTATGGGGTATCGAGTATAACCGTTGGCTAACCCCACGGATCCACTAATGTGACTGAGGGGGATCCCTTGGCGGGTCATTGCTTCAAACAGGGGGCGATGGAAGGGAGAGCAAGACCATGCTCGGGCCGCTCGACGCAAAACAGCAGCGGAATAGGTCAACATGACATCTGAATAAATCCATTAATTTGAGGTCACCAGGGTTAAGTTAGATTAAGATATATAGAGATGACTTGGAAAGTCTTGACACTCCTGTCATCGTTTTACTAGCGCATCATATCTACAACCTCCATGACAGCATTAGTTCTGGCCATTGTTATCACACTTGGATTTTGGGCGCTCTACCTGATGGAACAGGCGTATGAGCGGCAGGAGTTCTCTCGCATGTTGGCAGGGATGTTAGTGGTCTTTGCTGCTGGGGGTGTGTTGACAACTTACTTCATCATGAGTGACTACATTAACTACATGGTAACGGTCCATGACTACCAGTCTGTTGAAGCGCTTAGTATCTCCCAAAGCGGCATCTTAGATATTTCAACAGATTGGGTGCCCGCAACTGATCTCAGCTCTTAACGCTCCTGTCGTAACCTATCAACGAACTGTGACCCTATTGCTGACCGATTGAGTTTCAAGCTGCCATGTCGAGCACCAAATGACGTTTTGGTCTAGCAGGGTCTACAGGAAGGGTGACTTTATTGAATGGGAAAGGCTAACTTGTTGCGCCTAGCCTACTCACATATTGAGATGGAATTAGCTTAGTGCCAACGCCTTCATCGGTTAAAACTTCTAAAAGGAGTGAGTGAGGTGTCCCACCATTGATAATGTGAGAGGCCCGCACCCCCTGAGCTAGGGCCCGGATACAGCATTGGACTTTGGGAATCATGCCACCTTTGACGACTTCATCAGCAATCAGCTCCCGAGCTGCTTCAATATCTACTAAAGGAATAAGACTGCCAGGATCCTTGGGATCCGTCAAAATTCCAATGGTATCGGTGAGTAACACTAACTTTTCGGCGTCCAGAGCTGCTGATAATTCTCCAGCCACTGTGTCTGCATTGATGTTGTAGGATTGCCCCCCCTCATCTGATGCAACGCTAGAAATGACAGGAATGTGACCGCCAGCAACCAACGTTTGAATGAGGGCCGGATTAATACTACTCACATCTCCCACAAAACCGATATCCTCACGGCCTTGAGATCGAGCAGTGATAATGGATCCATCCCGACCGCACAGCCCAACAGCTGAGCCGCCTGCTAGATTAATCAGTTGCACAATTTGTTTGTTAACCCGGCCTACCAAGACCATTTCAACCACATCCATCGTGGGGCCATCAGTCACCCGTAGACCATCTACGAATTTGAAGGGGATATCAAGGCGTTGGAGCCAGCTGTTAATTTCAGGCCCCCCCCCATGCACGATAACAGGTCGGATCCCTACACACCAGAGAAAGACGATATCACGGAGAACTTCGGCCCGCCGCTCCTGGTGGACCATCGCCGCCCCTCCATACTTGATCACAAACGTTTTCCCTTGAAACTGCTGAATATGAGGGAGTGCCTCACTCAGAATTTGAGCACGGCTAATCGGATCACAGCTTTCAGAGATGGGGGGAAGTGTAGCCACAGGTCGTTATCCATAACACAGTGCTCCCTCAAGGTATCACCAAGAGGATTCACCTGTTTTGTATTCAATGACACGACTTGGCAGGTTAGCAGTGGCCAAGTCTGAGACTGTGGATGAGTGGTTCCGAGTCAGCCATCGGCATGATGGAAGGATCCAACCCATCAAAGCTCGGCACCTTTCCAGAAATACTATGAGTAGAGGGCTAGAATCCTTGCATGGATAAGATGTGGTTTTGAATATCCTAGAATCCAAATTCAATAGAATCCAAATCCAGTAGAATCCAAATTCAATCGAGCCACTAGAATCTTGAGTACGAGCGTATCAGCTCCACCCAGCGCGTAGATATCGAAGCAATCGCACCGCCCCCAACCCTAGCTACAGCGAGAGTATCAGACGTATCAGACTCTGTTGAAACAGCAATCAAAGCCACTGAACTCAGATCAGAGCAACCATTCAACTTCAACCCAGTCAACGCCTGTTCAACCCAGTCAACGCCTATATTGCACCAGCGTTGCTAAAGGATCCGTTCCCTCAACTGACAGAGAGTTATGAGTAGGGATGGAAGCTCATCCAATGCCACTTCTGATGCTAATGCCGTAGAGCCTTTAACAGCGGACTGAGATTTGTCCCGACAAGTGAATTCAGTCAGAGGTCACTCCAGCCCCACTTCCAGCAATCAGAATAGGTTGATGGAAAGATCTGGGTTTGTCCCCCACTGTGGCACCACCGTTGAGCATACCCTGCAGGCTAGCTCCAAAAAAGGTGTAGGGGAAAGTGGCTACCGGACGGCTGACCTGGTCCAGTCGCTGTTGCAACTCCGCAGGAATCTCGAAATCCAGTGCCCCCAGATTACCCTGCAGCTGGTGTAGTTTGGTAGCACCAATGATGACTGAGGCCACAGCAGGTTGATTAGCTACCCAGTTGATAGCAACTTGGGCCATCGAACGATCGAGTTCCTTCGCAACGTGCTCGAGCTCTGCCACAATCGTCCAATTCCGATCAGTGAACTTGTTGAAAGCCGGGTTGCCACTGGTAGCCAACATCGCCAATCGACCAGTTCCTTCACCTCCTTGCTCAGAGGGTTTGTACTTTCCAGAGAGTAATCCACTCGCTAAGGGGGACCAAACCATGAGGCTAGTGCCCAGGTGCTTCGCCAGAGCAGTGTATTCAAACTCGATATGGCGCTCAACCAAGGAGTATTCCAACTGGATTGTGCTAACAGGCTCCCAGTGACGCTCCTTAGCCAACGTCTGAGCCTGGGCCACATACCAAGCAGGTGCATCCGACAGAGCCACATGGCGTACTTTCCCCACTCGCACCAGATCGTCTAGAGTCCGCATTACTTCTTCTGCTGGGGTCACCTGATCCCAAGTATGAAGCATGTAGACATCGATGTAGTCAGTGCCTAGGCGCTGCAAGGATCCCTCCACAGCTCGCATGATGTTCTTGCGTCCGTTTCCACCGGCATTAGGGTTACCCGGTTCGGCGTTGTAACTGAACTTGGTGGTGAGGATGACGCGATCACGGGTGTTGCTGTCCTTGATAAACTGTCCTAACATCCGCTCGCTGCTGCCATTGGTGTACAAATCAGCTGTATCAATGAAATTGCCGCCGGCCTCTAAGTAGGTATCGAACAGTTGGCGAGCCACCACTTCATCGGCCCCCCAGCCCCAATCAGTACCAAAGGTCATTGTGCCTAAGGCCAGTTGGCTGACCCTTAACCCTGTAGTACCCAAGGCGTAGTAATGCATGTGCAACCTCCTGTTGTAAAACGAGCCGACCGGCTCCAGTTTCAGCGTTGGAATGGGTTTACAATCCCGACTATCCAACAGATCTGCCCCTGATCTCTTGTAGTAGGTTGCTAGATTTTGGTAGAAAGTTGCGCGCTCCCCTGACCAGAGATCATGCAAAGCCAAATTACGTTTGTAGATAGCCACACGCTCGCCCCCAAATCAGACGTAACCGCTGGTCGAATCACAGTGTCAAGTCAAGTTCTAGATTGGGACGGAATCTATCTAGAGAAAGGGGAAAATGAGGAGTTTACTCCCGACGACGTCACTGTTCCCCACCACTACTTTGCAATGAATATTGGCCCTGCCTTGGATTGGGAATGGAAGGATGGCCATACGTTTCGCACTCATCGCTATGAGACAGGAGACTTGTGGGTTAATCCTGCTGGAGTCCCCTTCTCCCATCGCATTCAGGGACATAATCAATTTGTGTTGTTAACCCTTGATCCCACCAAGATTCCTGAATTACTGCCCGATCACACCCTGTTAGAAGGTCAGGCATTCCGCCGCCAACATCGTGCCCAGGATAAACATCTGCAGATACTCATTCAAGCCTTTCTCCTCGAAGCCGAAATGGGGGGACCCAATGGGCGACTCTATGCTGATTCTCTCTCAACCGCTTTGGCGGTTCACTTTGTCAACCACTACAGCCTTGATAGCTTAAGTAACTTATCCCAGCTCCACCCGCTCACTCAACGCCGCCTAGGCCAGGTCATTGACTATATTGAAGCCCACCTCACTGAGGACATTAGCCTAACAGACATAGCCCTGGTAGCTGGATTGAGCAAGTTTCATTTCTCACGAGTGTTCAAAGACAGTTTGGGTTTACCTCCTCACCAGTATTTGACTAAACGTCGCATCGAGCGAGCAGCGTATGATCTCAAGCAGAAGAATCTGACGATTGCTCAGGTTGCTCATCGGTTTGGATTTACGGACCAATCTCATTTCACCCGAGCATTTAAGCAGATTAAAGGGACCACCCCTAAGCACTTCATGCAGCACAGTTCGTGAGAGGTATCAGTCTAGAACGATTCCCGAGAGTACTAGCTAGCCAGGCATAGCAGTGACCGATCGACCTCAACACCTTCAATCATGCGCAAATTCGCAATCTCATCTGCGCTCTCTTGCCCTCTAGATCTAGGGCCTCTATTCCACTGATTGAGCTCAGACCAGATTGAGTACTATGACCGACACTACCTGTGCTACTGTTTCTGATGGGCTAAACATAGCTTCACATTTATCCATCGTGTTTTGTTCCAAAGGTTACGTTGCTGGGTAGTTCGTATCCCTGCCCACTGTGGTAGAGGGTATAGGAAGCACTAAGTATAAAAACTGGGTGGATCCAGCCTCACTCTTGTTGAGTTGATCCCCAGCCACAGGATCCTAGTCGATCCCGTTGCTAGCAGGATCCCAGCAGCAAACCCGTAGCTAGATAAAGGAGCTCCAACGGATGATTGAAGTGGATAAGCTCAGCAAGGTGTACGGGACATTCACGGCAATCCGGGATGTGTCCTTCCACGTTGAGCCTGGTGAAATTATGGGGTTTCTGGGCCCTAACGGTGCAGGTAAAACCACCTCCATGCGGATCCTGACTGGCTTTTTGCCCGCAACGTCAGGTAGTGCACGGGTGGCCGGCTTTGATATTTTCGAGAACTCTATGGCCGTCCGCCAACGTATCGGTTATCTTCCCGAAACCCCGCCGCTTTACACTGACATGACCGTTGAAACTTATCTCATGTTTGTGGCAGAACTCAAGCGGGTCAGCGCCGGTGATCGAGCTAAGCAGGTGAATAATGCCATTGAGCGCTGTAGCCTCCAAGAAAAACGTGATGTCCTCATTCGCAAGCTCTCTAAAGGGTTCAAGCAGAGAGTCGGCATCGCCCAGGCTATTGTCCATGATCCCCCTGTCATCATTCTGGATGAGCCTACGGTGGGGTTGGATCCTAAGCAAATTATTGACGTCCGTAACCTAATCAAGAGCTTGGCCGGTGATCACACCCTGATTCTCTCCACCCATATCCTGCCGGAAGTCAGCATGACCTGTGACCGGGTTGTCATTATCAATCGGGGTCAAGTGGTCGCCACAGGTAAGCCCGATGAACTTAACCAGCAAATGCAGGGCGGCCAGGAAGTTACGTTTCACCTGGAAGGATCCTCACCCCAAATCGAGGGGATCCCTCAACGCATCGAGGGGATCTCGCTGACAAGTTTAACTCCCTTAGGTGAAGACCGTGCGGATTCCAACGCTGACTCAGCCCGTTGGATTGCCAAATTCGCAACTCAAACCCCCGGCGACCGTTGGATGCGTGACCTTGCCACAGCCTTGGTGCAATCGGATGTTGGCATCTATCAAATGAAGCAGTCTCAGGCCTCATTAGAGGACATCTTCCTAGAACTGACCACCCAGGAATCATCGGTCACGGAACAAGCGGCGACGACTGAATCCGAGGACAGCAATTCAGAGGAGGCTAACTAACTATGAGTGGAATTATTGCGATTTTTCGGAAAGAACTACGGGGCTATTTCACCTCTCCCATCGCCTACGTTGTCGCCACCATCTTTTGGTTTCTGGCCGGCACTTTTTTCTCTCAAATCGTCACTGCTGTTGTCCGCTATTCTCAGCAAGTTGACTCCTTCGGAGGGGCTCAGCCCTTTGATGCTGCTACTGCCGCTTCTCAGAATTTCTTGAGTTTAATGAGCACACTCATGCTGTTTATTCTTCCTATTTTGAGTATGAATCTTTACTCAGAAGAACGGCGGCGGGGCACAATGGAGCTACTTGCTACCTCACCCATCACCAATCTGGCAGTGGCTCTAGGTAAATGGCTCTCAGTTCTGGTTTTTGTGATCACATTAATCCTGCCCATTTTTGCCTATACCATCATTACATTGACCGCATCTGACCCACCGATCAATGTGACACTGATGTTGACAGGATATCTAGGTTTGATTATCTTGGCTGGCGCTGTTTTAGCTTTTGGATTGTTCATTTCCTCTTTGACAGACAATACGTTGATCGCTGCTTTAGGCAGTTTTGGACTAACCCTGATGCTCTGGGTGATCGACGCCATTGCGGGTGAAGGCACAAACATTTTCGCCTCGGCCCTGCGTCATCTTTCTCTCCTGCAGCAGTACCAAACGTGGGTTCAAGGATCCGTTACCCTCAGCAGCATCGTCTTATTTTTGAGCATGATTGGATTCGGATTGTTCCTAACCGTTCAATCGGTGGAAGCACTGCGTTGGCAACAGAACTAAGTCAGCAGCTCGGTAGAACTGATTCATCTCTACTAAGTCATCTTTCGCGTATCCCTATCCCACTGAAATAACCTCAGTAGCACGAGGAGTTAAAACCATGATGAAGGATTCAAATCGTTTGCTCGACGTCACAGGACCAATAGGTCTGGCTATCTTACTGGTGGGCATTGCCTTAGGATCCTTAGTCCTCGATTGGACGGCGATCCCGTTTGTGGTGATGGGGGTAGGAGCAGCCCTAGTCATAACCTGGATCGCCACACACCAGTCTCTGATTGCGGAAATAGTGGGCTTGCGATCAACCCAGACCAATGCAAACGCCGTGATTTCGATTGCCGCCGTCTTTGCCATCTTGGTGGTCATCAATACCTTTGCGACTCGATTTGACAAAACCTTCGATTTAACTGAGCAAGGACTGTTCACCTTTTCGCCCCAGACGGTCAAAGTTGTGGAGAACCTGAGCCAGCCGGTTAAGATCTGGGCTGTCACTGAGAGTCCGGATCCGTCGTTGCGGGAGGAACTAGAGCGCTATAAGGCTCTGAACCCCCAGAACCTGGATTTTGAATTTCTCAATCCCCGCACCTCACCGGCTCAAGCGCAGCAGCTAGATGTTACGCGTGCCAGCGTGCTCATTCTGACCTCAGGGGAGCGACGCCAAGAAGTTCCGCAAACTGCAGTTGCTGAGCTGGAGTCAACTCTGACCCCGGCTTTGCTGCAGGTGACTGATACAGAATCACTGAGAGTCTATTTCTTAGAAGGTCATGGTGAAATTGCTTACTCAGCGGCAACGCCCGATACTCCTTCTTTATCCCAAGCCGTCAGTGGACTTGAAAGTGAAGGTTATACTACAGCATCCTTGAACTTGATTCAGGAAGAGTCTGTTCCTGAGGATGCCGGGGCTCTAGTTATTGCGGGTCCCACACGAGAGTTTCTCCCCGGTGAAGTTGACTCCGTCATCGACTACCTCGACCGAGGCGGTAAGGTGTTGTTGATGTTAAATCCCCAAACGGATCCCGGCCTAGATGAGCTGTTGGATAACTGGGGGGTTGAAGTTGCTGACAACTTGATTGTAGACCAGTTGAGTGAAGCCTTCTTCCGTAGTGGCCCGTTTGTTGCCCTAGGGGCTAGCTACGGATCCCATCCCATCACGCAAGATCTAGCCACTCAACAGATTCCAGCCCTCTTTCCGCTGGCTCGCTCCGTCAGTTTTACTCAAACCGATGACACAACCACCACAATACTAGTTTCGACAAGTCCTCAGGGCACTTGGGGTGAAACATCCTTCGATTTAAACAATCCTGACACACAAGACCTGCAACTGGATCCGGCTCAAGATCAGGGAGGACCGCTGGACATTGCCCTAGCTGCTAGTCGTCCGGTTGAGTCTGATAGCGGCGACAGTGTAGTTGAGTCGGAAGAGGTTGAGGAGACTGGTGATGCTTTGACAGAGGAGTCAGAGGCCGAGGAGGGTGCAACAGAAGCTCGATTGGTGGTCTTTGGTAACGCCAACTTTGCTGTGAACCAGAACTTTGGCCAGCAGGGGAATGGTGATTTATTTCTCAATTCTGTTAACTGGCTAACTGAACGCTCTGATCAAATTTCAATCCGACCCAAGTCACCCACAAATCGCCGCCTCCAATTGCAACCGACTAGCTTGCGCTATGTCATCTTTATTGCATCACTGGCTTTACCGGCACTGGCATTTGCCTCAGGAATTGCGGTGTGGTGGCAGCGACGTTAGGTTCATTAGCCTGATGGTCCTAAATGTTCATTACAGACTTAGCCTATTGCAGTCTTCGTTGATTGTGGTATTTGCTGTTTAGAGTGACTTAATCCGTGAGGACTTCGTTGGTATGTTTAAGCGCAGTACGCTCATTTTAATGGCGACAGCTCTTGCCCTGGTGGTTGGGTTTGTTGTGTTTGATCAGCTGCAAACGAAGCGAGAGGAAACCATCGCTGAACAAAGTCGGTTAATGGCTTTTGAACCCGAAGAGGTGTCTACTATTGAAATCCGTCGTTCTGAAACGGCTGAGGCAGAAATAGGTGAGCCCGGATCCACTGATGATGGTGCTGACCCAGGATCCAATACATCTGAGGTGATCTTAATAGAGCGCAACACAGATGATGGATCCCCCTGGCTGGTAACGGATCCGGTGGAAACGCGGGGAGAAGAGGTGGCCATTGAAACGTTGCTAACATCGGCGTCTGGTCTCATCCCTACATTAGATATTGAATTGCCTGAAGGGTCTGATCTAGGCGATTTTGGCCTCGACCCGGCGCGGGGGATTCTGACCCTGACTCTAGACGACGAGAGTACCCGGGTTTTAGAACTGGGGGGTCCTGATTTCGACAACACAGGCGTCTACGCTAGGGCTGAAGATGGTCGCATTGTTACGGTACCTGTGTCGCAGTTTGATGCTCTAGTGCCGGACCTATTTACGGTACGTGATAAAGTACTCTTCACCGCGCCGCGCTCCCAGATGGCTAGCGTGACCCTTGAACAGGATGGCGAAACTGTTGAATTAGAGCAAGATGAGTCCACGTGGATGATCACCGAGCCGCGAGCGCTTCCCACGGATCCGACTGCTGTAGATAGTTTCTTGAACCCTTTACTTAGCTTACAGGTGGCCAGTTTTGAGGCTGAATCGAAGGATGAGGTTGATCTGGATGACTATGGCCTAGAGGATCCGCTCACTGAACTCTTCATTCAAATGAGATCAGATGAACCGATTACCTTAGCCTTAGCCTCTCCTGATGATGGGCTCACCACCTATGCCATCACCTCAGAGTCCACCACGGTTTCAACCTTGGCTCCGGCGACAGCTCAAAGCTTACAGGTCACTCTTGATGACTTACGTAGCAAGGCTATTGTACCGTCGTTCGAAATAAGTGCAGTGAGCGAGGTTGATATTGATGCCCAGGATCCTGATCTCACCCGAGTGTTGACCCCGCGGGACCCCGAGCCCCCGGCAGAGGAGGGAGAGGAAACACCAGCTCCATTTGGCAGTGGTGTAGACTGGCAACTCTCAGACCAACCCGAGCGAATGATTCGCCTCGATAGCTTCTTCACCTCGTTGCAAGGTTTTCAAGCGACTGAGTTCATCTCTGAGTCCAGTGCTGATGCTCAACGTCTAAATGACCCTGAGTTCACAATTACCCTGGAGATTGAAGACGTCGAGGATCCCATCACGATTGAGTTCGCCCAAGAGGGAGATCAAGGCTTTATCCGCACGACGTATCAGCCAGATGTTTTGGTGGTAGCGGCTAGCACTATCGATGACTTCGAGACTGTGATGGGTACGTTCAAGCCATTGGATGCTCAGGCAGACGGTGAAACCACGACAGAGGAGGAGTTACGGGAGGACCAATCTAGCTCTGAAAATGAGGATCCTAGTGAATCTGAAGATGCTCTTGATTCAATGCGTTCTACTGAGGATGACGATTCTGAGGATGAGGATACTGATGACTCCGTAAATGCTGAGAATGAAGACGATTCGGACAACGACTCCGTAAATGCTGAGGATGTAGAGGATTCAGATAACGACTCTATGAGCGCTGAGGATGCCGAGGATCCTACCAGCTCTACGAGTGGTGATGCATCCAACGGATCCGATAGCGCTGCTGAGGGGTCTGATGAGACAACCTCAGAGTCTGAGGAGTCTAACAATAGCTCGGAGTCTGAGGAGAGTTAACCTATGCAAATTGAGTTTCGAGAGTGTGACTGGTTCAACCTATGGATCTGGCTTGAATTTAAAGCTTATCCCACTGATGCTGATCAACAGTACATTGAACAAGTCCTAGAGTCCTGGTACACCCTAGGGATGCTGGGGGGATTTAATGCTGCGTCTTTAATTGCCCAAGAAGCCGGCATTGAAGTCAGCTATCTTGACTATATCCCCCAAGATGACCATCAACTTCCGTCGTTAATGCACAACATGGGCGGGGTGGAATATCAGGACAATTGGGCGCGGTGTTGGTTTGACCTGGGTACGGCGGATGCGATGGCCCTGGATGTTTTGCTGTGCACTCTCGAAACTCTCAGTGTTGAATATGTCCCTACCCTGGAGCGTGTTTTAGTTGGCGGTCAAAATGAAGACTGGCCCGTTCCCGATCGGTTTGAAGAGGATGATGCACTGATGAACGGCTACTACTCCGATAACCATGAAGATGGCAGCTTGGAATGAAGTCAGTCTGACTATAGCCTGAGTGACACTCTAAACTGCCGTCTGAACCAAGGATCCTTGACGGTAGTCTCTATAGCCGCAGGTCCCGACACCCTCTCCTAGGCTATGGCTATCGATCACGAGAACATCATGGATCCGTCTTCCTCTGAATCCCCGGCCATCTCAGGCTCCTTCAACACCCCCTGGATCGCAGCAGGATCCTTGCTAGTGGCCCTCATCTGCCTTGCCTTCAACTCCATCTGGTTGGTGATGGCAGAACGGGAACTCAGTCCTGACGCGGTCATTTTTGATCGATTGATCTTGGCGACCCTGGTCCTGAGCGGCTGGAATGCTGTAGTGGGACGGCGGGGGGGCCAGTCTGAGCCGGATCCGGAGCTTTCCCCCTATACGGGGCAGGATTGGCAACTGTTTGGATTAGCTGGTGTCACCTTCACGACGTCACTAGTGGTCTTAGGCTGGGCCTTAACCCAAACCAGTGTGGCAAACGGAACTCTGCTCTACAACAATATTCCTGTCTTTACAACTTTAATTGCCTGGTTAGCCTTGGGGCGTCAGTTCAGTGTTGCTTTTGTCCTGGGCATGGTGATATCGCTGGCCGGAGTGGCCTTAATTGGATTTGAAGACTTCACTATTACCGGATCTACCCTCACGGGAGATCTCTCAGCGTTGGGGGCTGCCCTCCTCGCTGCGATCAGCCTTCTCTGCTTTGAAAATCTCCGGACTCGATTTGCGCCAACTGAAATCATGATGTGGGTGAGTTTGATTGGATCCATCCTGCTCATTCCCCTCTTAATCGTCGATGCTGGGCCGGTTTGGCCACATTCGGCTGAGGGATGGATTGCGGTGGTGGCTTTGGCAATCCTGGCGCAGTCGATGGGCCAGGGGTGTTTAACCTTTAGTTTGAAGACATTTTCATCGGGCTTAGTCGCTGTTTGTATGCTCTCGATTCCGGTAATGTCGGCGGTTCTAGCTCGGCTCCTGTTTCAAGAACAGCTCGGCTTTCTCAACTGGCTTGCCTTTGGCATCTTCCTGCTGGGAATCTATCTCGCCGTGATGGGACGAAGATCCTAAGGTAGCCACAACAAGGTAGCCACAACAACGGGAATGACAATCACGAGTGCCTAACTACCCTTGGTGGATCGCTCCAGAATTCCGGCATATCTAGTGTAGATAGACTAGGATCCTGCGCACCCCACCTGGCGATCGGGGACGTACAATAACGGCATGTCAGTGTCAGTAGCCACAGTTATCGTCGCGGGGTTGACTGGAGCCGGCAAAAGCTCAGCCCTGCAGCAGCTCGAACGGTTGGGCTTTACCACCCTCGAGTCCCTGCCTCCCCATCTCATTGCACCGACCTTGGAGCAAGTGGGACCTCAGTATCCTCGTCTAGCCATCGGTCTCGATCTCCGGCGACTGGCCTGGTTGGACTACCTGGATTCGTTCTGGGCCTACCTCGACAAACACCAACCCACATTAGTTTTCCTCGATGCCCGTGACGACAGGATTGTACAACGGCTCACTGCATTACGGCGGACACATCCCTTTGTCACTCAATCTGCCTCAGTTGGGATCCTAGAAGCCATTCAAACCGAGCGCGAGTGGTTAGACCGGATCCGGCAACGCAGCACCCACATTATGGATACCTCCGACCTATCCTTGGCCGATTTACGCGAACGACTGGATGACATCACTCAAGCACGACCGCAGATCCTATCTCTAACCTTATTGAGCTTCGGCTTCAAATTTGGAGTGCCGGTGGATGCCAACTTGATGTTTGACGTCCGCTTTCTAGTGAATCCTTACTATGACCCGGACCTCAGGATCCTCACTGGTCAGGATCCCGCTCTGCAAGCCTTTTTGTTTGCGGATCCGTTAACCCAGACCACCTATCAAACCATTACGGATCTCTTGAATCAGTGGCTCCCGGCCTATAGCCGCGAACGTCGATCCCAGGTCACCTTAGCGATTGGGTGTACCGGTGGCCAACACCGCTCCGTCGCATTAATTGAACGTCTCGCCCAGGATTTGAAAACTCAGTGGGCTCAGGATCCGGATCCAGCGGTCATTTACCAACTGTCCGTAATCCATCGCCACGTCAAGCAATCGCAGGCCGAGTTAGCACAGGTGTTACACGGATCCGTAACCGGGAGGGTGTAATGAGTCGGCTCCCCTCGGGTCCAGCGTCGGGCGTGAATCGGTGGTGGAAGTGGCTATCACCGGGGTTGTATGTCAAGCGCTGGTTATCGTTGGCGGTTGGTGGCGTCGTTATGACGATCCTGGGTATTGCGGTGTGGACCGATCAAACCCCCATTTTCCGGTTAAAGCAACTCGTCGACACGTTACTGCGTACGATCACCACATGGGTGCCCAATCATATTAGCGGTCCCCTTGTCACCCTCATTGGCATTGTGCTCATTGTGTTGGGTTTCCGAGCCGCCATGCGTTCGATTACGGAAGTGTTAATTCCGGGTGGTTACGATGACTCTAGTCTGGTGGATAAACTGCTCTCGCATCGCCGTTTACACCGAGGGCCTAAAATTGTTGTCGTAGGCGGTGGTACTGGCCTTTCCACCTTGTTGCGAGGATTGAAGCAGTATAGTTCCAATATCACAGCAGTGGTGACCGTCGCGGATGATGGCGGATCCTCAGGGCGATTACGGAGAGAGATTGGCGTCCTCCCCCCCGGCGATATTCGGAACTGTTTATCAGCGCTAGCCGATGAAGAACATTTAATCACAGAGCTCTTTCAATATCGATTTGAAGCCGGAGATGGGTTAACAGGGCATAGCTTTGGTAACCTCTTCATCACGGCTCTGTCTGCGGTTACAGGGGGCGATATGATTCAAGCCATTGCCGCCACCTCCAAAGTCCTCGCGATTCAAGGGAAAGTGCTCCCGGCCACCCTCGCCGATGTCACCCTATGGGTTGAACTCTCCGATGGCCGCTGGGTGAAAGGGGAGTCGAACATTGCTAAAGCTAAAGGCCAAATTGTGAAAATCGGCTGCCAACCCCCGGATCCGCCCGCTGTGGACCAAGTGATTGAAGCCATTAAAGCCGCTGAATTTATCATTCTAGGGCCAGGGAGTCTCTACACCAGTGTCATCCCAAACCTCCTAGTCCCTGACATTGCCCACGCCATCCACAGTAATCCAGCCCCTCACATTTACGTCTGCAATATCATGACCGAACCCGGCGAAACCACTGGCTACACGGTCGCAGACCACGTGATGGCCTTAGATAAAGTGGCAGGGTCTAGACTCTTCGATGCCGTTCTCGTGCAAAAACAACCGCCTTCCGAGGTGACGTTGACTCAATATCAACAAGTCGGAGCTGAATTTGTGAAGTTGGATCCTGACAAGCTTGCGTTTCTGGGATGCCGGGCCGTGTTGGCCAACGTAATGTCTGAGAATCAAGACAGTAATTTGATCCGCCACCACCCTGATCTTCTGGCCGCGATGTTGATGAAATGGTTCAACCGTCACCGTCCCGTCTAGTCCACGTTAGGCTCCTAAATCTGTAAAGGGTGGTAACTTCTGCAAATGGTGATGGCACACTCGACACGCAGGGATCCCATGCTGTTCCGCATACGGTTCATGAACACTATCTAGCCACTGAAAGAAGGCTTTGAAACGCGCAGAAACCTCAGCCGGTGACGACTCCACACTTCCCAGATCAAAATGAGGCGACCGAATTTCAACCGCAAATGGACATGCATGGAACCGTCCTTCTGTGGTTAAGACCGGATAGCAATGGGGACACCGAGTACTGACCTTAGCCCGCGACGATTCCCCTGCAAACGGATCCAATCCCCGCCCAGCGTCCACCACATCCGGATGACCAATCGCAATGGATCCGGGATGCTCTAACTCATAGGCTTCCAACAGAGCGAGAGACTGCTTCGGCATCTGAGGCGCGCCATCCCCGGTGGTAATCGAGTAGTTCAACGATGCGGTGGTGTGATGCAACGGATCCGCCGTCAAAATCTGTAGTAAGCGCTCTGCTTGAATGCCATTGGAGTAGATTACAACGGATCCTTTGAAATGATGCTCTCTCAAGTAATGAATGGCCCAGATGACGTTCTCCGTGTTGAGTGTGGGCTCTCCTCCATAGAACTTAATTGCAGCTTGCTCGTGCCCAGAGACATGGGTCAGAACAGTATCCAACAGGTCAGCGGTGTAATCGTGGTACCAGCCTCGGGAGGATCCTAAGACGGTACAGAAATCACACTCACGGTTACACAAGTTTCCAGAGTAAAGGTGCAGTTCAATCAGGCGATCGCCTTCGATAACACCCTTTTCCGGTCGAGTTGTCCGCTCTCTAAACACAGTTGAATGCATCGGATCCATCCTTATAACTACCGTCGGTTATGTGATCATCAATTGGGGGCAATTGTTCGCTGCCAGGCCTCTTCGAGTCGGGTCGTATAGGTCGCATTCACCACGGGCACCGCCTTCGGTGTGATCTCACTCAACGGGATCCCGAACCGCGCTTCCACCTCATCAAATGCGGTTTGCAGGTCATCCGAGAGCTTAGACCGATCAATCAAGGGCGGATCCCCCCAGACCTCAGGCTTCATCTTCTCCAATTGCCCCTCAGGACTAGACAAGATATTTGCCAGAATCATCGCCGCACCAGGATTACTTGCATTAATGGGGATAGCTGTAAAGGATGGATCATTCAACGAAATATTGGGCATTGCGTAGGTTCTCGTTGTCTCCGGGAATTGATTTGAAGACAGGCCAAGAGAAATGGCACTGACAAAAGCAGGCATCAACCAGATTTCACCATTGGCAAACAGTTCAGCGAGTCGGGATTGGCTCGGGGGGTAGGTGGATCCGTCTCGCCAGAGATATGGATCCAATTCCTTCAAATAGTCCATCACTTGAGAGGACTTTTGCTGCCAGAGATCCTCATTGAAGTCAGCACCGGCATATTGATCAAATCCGCCTGTCGTACCGTAGAGGGCTGTCAGAACGAAGCGGCTACCATCAAATGCGGGAGGAGCAGCATAGGTGAAGCGACCAGAATTAGCTTTAGCCCATGTCAGGAGTTCTTCAAAGGTTTGAGGCGGGGTATCAATCTTAGCAGAGTCGTAGGCCATGATGTAGTAGCTGCCGGTATAGGGGGAGGAATACCCTTCAATCGGCAAACCAAAGTCTGTCATCACCGTGGGGTTATCTAAATCATAGTACTGACGACTCGGAAGCTGCTCGGCAAACGGTCCTAACAGAAGATCCCCTTGCTTCATCGTGCGGAAGTTTTCGCCATTAATCCAAATGAGATCGATACTACCGCCAGAGACTAAACCAGCTTGAACTTCACCAGCCACTTTGTTCACAGCTTCTACCGTATCGTTTAGGGGAACCCGGTTCAAGGTAATGTCATACTTAGACTGCAACTGCTCCGCCACCCAGCCGTCTGCAAATCGATTGATCTGGTCACTCCCACTCCACATCGCCCAATTCACTGTGGCTCCTCGACTTGCCGCGACAATCTCATCCCAGCTAGCTGTCGTCCAATCGAGATCAGCTGAAGTTGCCGATCGCTGATCCACCAAGGATCCAACCACACCCGTCGCCACGCCTGCAGCCATCCATGACAATACTTGCCGCCGCTGTACTCTCATCATGCTGAATACCGTCCTTGTCGTTTTACTACTACAACAGGCTGTGCATGAGTTTGACTATCCTGAGTCACAGGAAAACGCCATAGGGCATCTGGAGGGACATAGGCCCACACTGACTCACCGACTTCAAAGGCTTGATTAGGTAGGATCCATGCCTGTAATTGCATAAAGCCGGGTCCACGTAATCCCAGTCGATACTGAGTCCCCGTAAACCGCTGACTCACAATCTTGACCGGAATCACATTGACCTGAGGAGGACGGTGGCGACTAATCTGAACCTGCTCGGGTCGGATCGTCACAGTGACATCTCCCTGCATGGGTACCTGACTGGTCAACACTGGCCCTGATCGCAATTCCACTCGCGGCCCTGAGCCCCATCCAGCCCAGAAGTTGACACCTCCAAAGAACCGAGCGGCGACTTCCGAACAGGGAGACTGATAGAAATCGGTGGGTGAGCCAACCTGATGGATCCGACCCTCAAACATGAGGGCAATCCGATCTGACATCACCATGGCCTCAGATTGGTCATGAGTTACAATCACCGTCGTTACGCCAGTCTGTCGCTGCAGATCCAAGATTAACTCCTGCATCTCTCCCCGCAGATTAGCATCTAGCGCTGACAGAGGTTCATCTAATAGTAATACTTCTGGCTGAATCACTAACGCTCGTGCTAACGCCACCCGCTGGGCTTGCCCCCCTGACAATGCAGCTGGTTTGCGATGCACAAAGTCTGCCAGTTGTACTCGCTGTAACATGGCCACTGCCACGTGCTCACGGTCCACTTTAGGGATCCCTCGCATCTTCAAGCCAAAGGCTACATTCTCCCCTACAGTTAAATGCGGAAACAACAGACCTCTCTGCAAGACCAAAGCGATCCCTCGTCTTTCTGGTGGGATCCGATTTAGGCAACGAGCATTGAGATCAATGGATCCCTGGTCTGGAGCAAGCACCCCCGCAATCATTTGTAGGGTGGTCGATTTACCACACCCTGAGGGACCTAAGAGTGACAGGATCTCTCCAGACTGCACTGTCAGCGAGATGGACTGGACTGCCGGAGCCCCCTGAAAAGACTTACTTAATCGATGAAGGCTGAGGGTACTCATACGGATCCTAGGCCTCCCAAGGCTGCTGTATCATCCTCTAACACCCGACTAGTGAATCCCAAGAAGATTAATGCTGGCAGAATAGACATAATCGCAATCGCGGCTTTCAACCCATTATTCCCCCCTTGTAAAATGGTGAATAGGACCATTGGCATGGTGAACACTCGACCTGCTCCCACGAAAAACGTTAGCAAAAACTCATTCCATGAAATCAAAAAGGCAAACAAGGCTCCCACCATCACTCCCGGTGTAATGATCGGTAACGTGACTTGATGTAATACTTGCCAGGGGGAGGCTCCTAGTGACCGTGCTTGCACTTCAAATCCTCGATCAAAATTGGCATACACACTCCCCAATACTAATGTCATATAAGGGATTGTCGGCATCAGGTGAACTAACACAACCCCAGCCAAAGTGCCCAACAATCGCAATCGAATCAACACAAATTGGATCCCCATCAACGTTGCCAGGGGAGACACAATGATCGGTAACAGTAAGATGATCTTCAAGAGTGCCTTACCACGGAACTCATACAATCCCAGGGCTCGGCCTGCCGGTAATCCCACCACCAAAGACAAGGCTGTGGAGAGTCCTGCAATCCCCAAACTTTGGACAAAACCGGTACCGACCTTCGAGGATCCTGACATCACATCCTGCCAAGCCTGCAAACTCCATTGCTCCGGAATCACCTGCGGCGAGTACCATCCCTGCGCTACTGACCAGATGAGTAAGGGCAAAAAGGGTAAGAATAAGACCACGATAATGAGTCCCACCACCGTCGATCGCCACCCTCTCAAGACAGTCATTGGATCCCTCCATCCATGATCGGTTGGCTAACGTTAGACTTGGATCCCCACTGACCTATCCACAGCATCATCGAGACTATTAGTGTCGATATCATCGCTAACAGGATCCCTAACGCAATCGCCTCCCCCCGTTGATTCAAATCCACATTCGTAAACGAGTGATAAATCTGAATGGGTAATAGCTTGGGATACGTGGGTCCCAGCAGAAACGGCACTTCAAAGGATCCGAAAATAAACCCAAACACAATCACGCTGGCGGACAGGATCCCTGGCTTCATCAACGGCAACGTCACGGACCAAAAACTCAGCCAGGGACTAGCACCCAACGCTCGGGCTTGAATATCAAACTCCAACGGGATCCCGCGTAACACCGATAGAAAGATGAGGGTTGCAAAGGGGATCTCCTTCCAAAGAAAGTGAATCAGAACACCGACATAATGCGGATCATTAATCAGCAGTGGGAACTCTTGGTCAGACTGGATCCAACCGAGGGCTAGTAGGATCCTAGAGATCAATCCACTGGGCGAGAGCAACATGATCAGGCCGACCACACCGACCAAATGCGGAATCGGGAGTGTAATTTGACAGGCAAAACTGGCCCATCGACCGACTCGGCGCAACACTAACGCTAGTCCAATACTGAGAAGGATCCCAGTTCCTGTCGCACTAACGGCAACCCAAAGGCTAGTCCAGAGCGAACGGAGCAGATCAGGATCCTGAAGCACAGTGCGATAAGCCTGCAGACTAAACTCTGGCGTCCCTGTAAACGTCAGCAGCCCCACACTCTGAATAAACGCTAATACTAATCCGCCACCGAATAAGATGCCGATCACGCTCAAGGCGGGCAGTAGGAGCAGGTAAGGTCGGGAATTGACAGCTAGTTTGCGTAACGTTTGGTCCATACAATGCCCATAAGATAAGCCAACTGATTCATCCAGCAGAACACGTAGACTATCAATATATCGACATATCTAGATAAGTAAACCCTGAATCGGACCAAAAAGTTTCCTTAACCTTTGAGAGGACGATCCACTCTAAGACCGAAGTTCTCAAAACCATGATCTGAGTGGTCACAACTGTGGACTGAGTGCTCAAAACCGTGATTTGAGTGGTTAAATCAGTGATCTATTCTCTTGAGTTATCCATTCGGAGCCCTCTCACCCTTAACCCCCTAGCTTGCTACGGCTTGCGCAATTCCGACTTACCTGAACACCTCTTGAACCACCCTCAGGGCAACGTTAAGCTGTCATCGTTACTCCGAATATTGTCTTTAGGCTTATCAACGTCCAGGTATCACCACAATGCGTCTGATTTATCCAGTTACATTGGCTCTTCTCGTCGCTGTGGGTGGGGCGCCTCTACTGCCCCCGGCTATTGCGCAATCAACCTCCCCTCTCTCAGCACAGGATCCTCTCGCCTGGACCAACCCCTATGCAACCTCGCTGGAAGACCAAACCGACTTAGTTGTCACCGCACAACCCCTCACTGCTACCTTGACCCGAATTGAGTTAGCCCAGTGGCTGACCGAAGTCTTCCGTTACCTCCCCGATCGAACTCAGACCATCGCCATCTCCGATATGGTGCCCGATACCCCAGACTACTGGACAGCCCAAGCCGTGATTCAGTCTGGGATTATGCGGCTCTATGAGGGAGACGAGTTCCGGGCTAATGGGGATATTACAAAGCTAGAAGCCTTAGCGATCCTTGTGCGAGCCCTGCAACTGCCACCCCCTACTCAAGAGGACGTCACAGCTTGGATCTCGCTCTACAACGATGCTGGGGATATCCCAGAAATTGGTTATCCTTTTGTGGCTATGAGTGGTCAAGCTGGTCTACTGGTGAATCACCCGGATCCGGCCCTCCTCCAGCCCAATGTTGTGTTGCGACGCGGCGAGGGGATTGTGCTCTTACACCAAACCTATGTTGCTCGTCAAGCCATCCAACCGATTGATCCTCCTATTGCTCAGCTCGCTCCTGCTACTCCCGTTGCCGCTGCCCCCACCACCCCGAATCCTCTCTCTCCAGCTCCAGCAGGAACCACTACTCCCGTCCCACCTAGTTCAGCGGATGCGGATAGTCCTGTTATCTTTGCTCGACGGATCCAACCCGAATCAGGCGTTGTCGCTCCCGGTGAAACCCTAACCATTGAGATCCAAGCTACTTCAGGAGGAACCGCCACGGTCGACATCGGTAGCCGTATCCGAGGGATCCCCATGCAAGAGGTTAGCCCTGGCCTTTACCGAGCAGTGTATCAACCCACCGCCAACGACACGGTCCTCAGTCCTGATATCAGCATCCAACTCACCGTGGCCGGTCGTCCCACCCGTTTACTCCAGAAACAACCCCAACTAGTTCTTGGTCAAGACGCACCTGCTCCAGTCACCCCTACTCTGGACACTGGCTCCCCCCCCGTCAGCTCTAAC
>CAYUEE010000072.1:0-22425 GCA_964443615.1 uncultured bacterium
GGACCTCCAACCAGACCCCGTCACTGACCCCATTCGCACTCCGGATCACACACCATCAACTCCGGATCCGCTCCCAACAGCCCACTCCACCTCTAGAGATGTAGCAGCTCCACCTGCCGTCAAGACACCCCTAGGATCCTTAGCTGACGGAGAAGAGCTAGATCGGGCAACTCAGCAATTTGCCGATTTCTTCAATGGTGTGATTGTACAGATGGATGACTTTAACCCACCCGCGCTCGATCAAGAAGTTTTTGTCCAGGCCGACGTGCCCGAGCTTACCCCAGATCCGGACCCTGTTGCTCTCACCAGTGCATCCCCTCAACCCAGCATAGAAGACGAAGACATCCCATTTTAGGTTGTGAAGGGAACTCCTTGCTGACACAGTTGACACTCACTAGGATCCGTTGCGTCAAGACCCGTGAGCTGAGTCAAGACTTCCGTACGACAACCAAAGGCTAGCTCTACAAGCCCCTTGGTTGCAATTATCCCTACTCCTACCACTTGTGCTTCGGCCTGGTCTACGATTGCTAACAACTGCTTAATCGTCCCCCCTGTTGTCGTAACATCATCTACGATGAGAACTTGGCTCTTTGTAGACACAGTGAAGCCTTCAATCAATTGGTAGGATCCGTCCAGCTCTCGAGCTATGAGGATCCGGGCTGATAACCGCTTGGCCACTTCAAAGGCCAGAATACTTCCCGCTTCGTTAGCCCCTAAGACGTAGTCAATGGCATCATTGGCAAATCGAGAGGCGAGCTCAGCAAAGATCAGATCCGTCATGGCGGGCTCCTGAAATAACCGAATACACCGAAAAAAACGACGGGCGTGACGCCCGCTGGCCAGCTGAAAGTGCCCAGTCTGAATCGCCCGTGATTGCTCAATGAGATCCCACAGGTGCAGATCAAAAGGAGTTACTGGAGACGGATCCATCATCACCACCCAGAACGCTATAACTGTTGGAGTAAAGCATCAATACCAGCCTGTGCAACTTCCACATCCTGATCCCCAGTCCCAGATCCCACGCCTACTGCTCCAACTACCTCATCATTGATAACAATAGGGAGCCCACCTTTCAAATTCGTCAACTGTCCCCCTGTCACGACCCCCAACTTCATCTCAACCTCAGCAGGCACACCTCCTGTAGGGACCCGAGATGATGCTGCGGTCACAGCCTTCTGCATCGATGACAGTTGACTGAGCACTTTAGCTCCATCCATACGAGCATAGGCTAACAAATTACCGCCCACATCCACTACCGCAACACACTGAGGTACTCCCATTGCTTCAGCCTTGGCTATTGCTGCATTCAAAATCACTAGTGCCCCTGCACAGGATAACTGCTTTGTTTGTTGAATAAGCATCCTAGTCTCCCACATAGCACACTACTAGTCACATTAAACCGAACCTAATCGACCTGTACAATTGCTGCCACCAAATTACTGCCCTGTGGCCCTTGATGCTCACTGCCAGCGGACGCCAGAATCATCGTGTCCCCTACCACTGATGCAACCACGGCATTGGCCACGGCCTTAGCCAGGATCCCAGCATATCCTGATAAAAAGTCACTATGAATGGTATGCCGTCGCCCTCGCACTGCTGTCACCGCATCTGCTCCACAATTGACGAACATCTGCACAATCCGCGATTGATCCTGAGGCGTCAGCGGCATAGATCCTTTAACCCCAGCCATCTGTAGCGCGGCATGAACACCTGTAACATCCAGTTGGTCCGCCATGACACCATGCCCTACACGGAAACGACTGGTAGACCGACTTGAGTTTCCCATCACTAACACTCGACACGCAGATTGTTCACCTCCAGCAGACACGGATCCTTTTAAGGTATACAGAGAAGGATCCTGATTAATCAGGTCGGTTTGAATCTGGTCTAAGTTCACCTCATCCAACGCAACGGCAATGCCTAGAGCTGAGGATCCTTTTGAACGAGAAGACGCTTGGCCTAGATTGAAGCTCACTGGTGTGGCATTGCGATCTTGCATATCTTGAACTCGGGCTGGCGTCATGGCAGGACACTTAATTTCCACACAATGCACGTCTTCAACAGATTCAATTTGAGCCTCTGCTATCGCTGCTGCCACTGCTGCTGCAACGAGTTCAACCTGAGTTCTAGTCCCATACTCTTCTGGCAATAAAGCTCGTGTATTTGCGACCCCCACAGATAATCGCTTCGTGACAGGAGGCCTTTGAGGCGCCGGCACCGTGTGGCGAGTGAAAATCGTGTAGTGAGGGCTCATCAATCCACCACACAACCCAATCATCATTAATGGGATTCGGTCAAACACCTCCGTTGTCGAGATCCCCAAGGCCTCGGCCAGCACCAGCTGTAGACAAAGAGATGCATACCCTCTGGCATACACTGTCCCTTCAGTCTGAGCAATGATACCAACAATCTCGTCTGCTTTCAGGATCCCTGAGGTCAACAGCTGCTTCAACTCTCTGACATCATCCGGAGCTGCCATCGGACACCGAACAACCTCAACCTCAGTCCACGCCATATCGACCTCAACACCCAGTGCACTCAAATTGTACCTTGGAGGTTCCCCTTTCAGGCATTCAAAGATCGGGATAGATACGTAACCGTCGATTGGGCTCTTCACCAAAGCTTTCCGCCCGCAAGTGATAGTGTTCAACCAACTCATGCTGCTGCTTGCGAATCGGGGATGAGCGAGGGAGCAATTCCACCGTTTGTGACTTAGGAATAACAATTTGTTCAACGGCTAACCGAGCTTCCTCCAGGGCTTCAGCCACATCTTCAGACGCTGATTGAATAAATAGATCCAACTCTGTTTCAGCTCCATCTTCACCCGGATCCAAGCTCAATAATCGTTTGATTGCCCGAGTTAAACTCAGTAAAGAATTCATCTTCACGGTGTGTATGGGAATCTGGCGAGTTTGAGCCATTTGTTGAATTTTCGACCGATTTCGCACCTGAGATCGCAAAGCAAGAACAATATCCGCTTGATCAAGATCTTTAGTTACATCCACACTCAACTGCAATGTTTGTGTCACCTGTTGAATTAATTCACGACTAACACCGTAGGGATAGATCATGAGAGTTTCGCCATCGGAAGATCCTGAGATTCCATAATCCGCTGCATTGATATCAACCCCGTCGAGATCCTCATCCAAGAGCATGGATCCGCTGACTGGCTCCTCCCATACCGTTGCAGGTAAGCGTGGTTCCGTGGGTAGAGGGGTGGGTTTTGCATAAAAGTTGCTGGAGGAGGATCCTGACACAGGGTATCGATCAGGTGGGGTCAACGGTTTAAAAGGGACCGGCTCCATCCGACCACTCCGACGCCACCCAGACCGCCCCGGTGAGGCACTACCAAACGGATGATGGGCATAACTACTGGTTGGTGGCCATTGTGGACCCGTCGGCACAGGCTTAGACACCACTACCTCACCATTCGCGCCCAAACTGCGGATTTGAATAGGAGCGTCACGGCGGCGCAACAACTGATCGACTGTCACCGCCACATCTTCGTGTACCACCCAGCGAGTCCGCTCCTGCATTTCAACTGCAATTTCAAACGTAGGTGGGGCTTTACGCTCTAAGACACTCTTCTGGCTACCTCGCTTACGGGCCTCGTCATCTCCTAACGTGACCGATTGGATTCCTCCAATCAAATCAGATAAGGTCGGATTTTTGATCAAGTTATCAATCTGATTCCCATGAGCTGTTGCCACTAACTGAACCCCACGCTCCGCAATTGTCCGAGAGGCTAACGCTTCCAGCTCTGTCCCAATTTCATCAATAACGACCACCTGCGGCATGTGGTTTTCCACCGCTTCAATCATGATTTTGTGCTGTTGTTCTGGAGTTGCAACCTGCATGCGTCGAGCTCGTCCAATCCCAGGATGAGGGACATCGCCATCCCCTGCAATTTCATTGGAGGTATCAATAATCACCACTCGCTTTTGCAAATCGTCCGCCAGCACCCGGGCAATCTCTCGCAGTGCCGTTGTCTTACCTACACCAGGTTTACCTAATAATAGGATTGATCGTCCTTGTTCAACCAGATCTCGGATGATGCTGACAACACCAATCACACAGCGACCCACCCGGCAGGTCAGACCAATGATGACCCCTTGACGATTTCGCATCGCACTAATTCGGTGTAGAGTCGACTCAATTCCAGCACGATTGTCGCCACTGAACTCCCCCACCTGGCCAATGGTATAGTCTAGATCCTCGCGGCTAATGACCTCTTCTCCCAAATACTCAGCGCCATCCGGAAACCGAGCCTCAGGTCGCCGTCCTAGGTCCATCACCACTTCAACAAGAGAATCCAGACGAGGATCCTGATTTAGAGCTTTTTGGAGGTGCGGGGGAAGCACCGCAATCAACCGATCAAGATCATCCATCACCTGAGTCTGGAAGGGCCATTGGTCAGGCAGTTGATCAGCAGGCATCGTCACATCTGGCAGTGGAGACGATTGAGAGGTAGACAAATTAGACATACAAATTGAGTTGGATTCTAAATGTTTGACTTAGACAGATTCAGTTCAATGAAGCCATTGAGCGGTCAATCCACTACAGTGATTAGCTTTGGCTTTGCCACTACAGTCCGCTCTCTCACCGACTGCACCAACTCCTGTGCCAGCCCAACTGCTCTATCCAGGTCCTCCAGATCATGAAGCAGATGAGGCTGTTCAATCGCCGCCGTCACTAACTGTCGAGCATAACTGCCATAGGCCACCCCCCCAATCGCCAGAGACGGATCCAGCAGCGATACCGTCGCCTGATTGGTTCCCCCTGCTAATTGAACAATACCAGGCAACCCCATCATCAACACCTTTTGGGCCAGCCGAATACTAGCCTTTGCCGTTCCAGCCCCAATATCACCACTCATAGGTCGTCCATCTACCTGCCAAACTAGTAGGGGCGGAACAGGATCCATACACTCCACTAAAGACCACAAGTAGCTCGCTAACTCGGGATGATCTCCCACGCTAATTGATACAAGCTGTAACGATTGGATCCAGGGTTGTAACTGATACCAGAGCACCGAAAAAGCTTCACGCCGCCCCACCTGAGTATGAATTTCTAGAGCTTGAATGCCAGTGGTCATGAGTTCCGGCATCACACCCGCAGCCTTAACCTGATATCCCTGCAACTCAATCAGATGGTAAGGACAAACAGGTTCACAGCGTCCACAGCCGTAGCAGAGATCAGCTTGAATCCGAGGAGTCACTCGATCCTGGGCCAGCAGCTGAATTGCATGGGGAGGACAGCTAGTCAGACACGGTTGCGAGCATGAAACTGGGCACGGATCCTGAGGCATCACCGCCTTACGGAAATGAGGATCCTCTCCATCATTGAAGCTAGCCATAAGCCAGGGGATTGGACACGTCCGATAGTGCTGAGCAGCCGTAATCCCGAGTTGCGCAGCCCTCAGAATAGCAGGATCAGCAGCTACATCAATACAGTTGACCCCAGCTAAGGTATAGACCAGTGCCAAATTATGGATAGACGCTAGGTGGTGAAAACTAGCACCACAAATGAGCTTAACCCAGGTGCCTTGCTGTAAGGCCTGTAGGTGCAACGACGAAAGCAGACGATTCACTAACCAGAAGCCCTTGCTGGCAAGGGGTAGGGAGAAAGAACTGTAATGAAAGTAAAGGTCGGATCACTCAGTACAGGTCTGATCCGAGCCTACCCATCATAACCCACGACCCGAAACTTGCTATTCTCGGATCCTATCCTTCAGTTTAGACCGCAACGGTCTGCAACGACGTCCAGCTCACCTGACGATCACGGGCGACTTCAACAACGCACTTGATCCGAGGATCCTGCTGGGACAGGGTTAGCAAATAGCGATAGTCCTGCTTGGTCAACACATGAGCGTCGTAGAGCCAAATAACTAAACCCTTGCCCTGACCTCTGGCCGTATCCGGTAGCGAAGCCAGAAACTGCTCCATCATGGGTGGGTGGTAATAGGTTCGCCGAACTGACTTACCCAATGTAGCGGGCCGAACACCATGAGTCCGCGTCAAGTAACTGGAGATATCCCCCATTCCTTTGGCCGACAAATAAGCCACGCTGTAGCCCACCGCCCGCAATCGCCGCCGATAGTGACCTTCAGAGCCGCCTTCCGGTGTGACGTAGAAGGCCAGAGCGCCCTCCTTCTCTAAGGCACGAATAAAGGATCCACCTGTTCCAACCAGCAGCATGTCTAACTCCATCCACTATGCTTGGGCTCAGACTCTATAGCAAAAGATTGCAATAGTTTAAATTTCACTCTACCATCCTTCACCTGTTGCGAGAGTCACTCCCAAAGCAAATCCCGCCAAGCTCCACGATTTAGCTCCGGCGGGATCACATTGCAGACATCAGTTGAACGCATTAGTTGGACGCACTGTACGACTCGGGTGCTTAGCGTGCTCCTCCACTTAACCCCACCGGAACTAATCTAGGTAGGGTCAATCCCAACAGGAGGCCTTCACTAAACCAACACGTCTACCGACCCATGTAGGTCTTAGTTATCGTAAACCCGACACTCAATGGCATCAGGGTTCTCGGCACAGTGCTGCTCCAAACTATTGGGCTTCTTCGGCTGGTGACTACGAGCAGCCAATACTTCTTCAACCGCATCCCAAGCAGCACGACAATGAGGATCTCCCTCACCATACTCCGAACAAATAGACCGAGCATTTTCCAGCTCTTTCGAAATTACGTCAGTCAATCCCATGAACAACTCTCCTTTAGCTCATGTCAGTAAGCTAGCCTGAATCTCTAGGCAGATGTCACTATTCTAGTCAGTCTCTTAAGATTTGAGGGCCGGTTTGCACAACCATCCCGTTACCTTTCGCAACAGCTTCAGACACGCAATAGCCTAGGCTCAGACATGGAAGATATCCACTCAACGCAATGCTTTAGTGAGTCCTGCTGGATCAATCGTAGATCCGGCATTCCATAGCCTCAGGGAACTCTAAGCAGTAGCGCTCAAAAGGACTGGATACCTCCATTTCTCTACGATGCCGCTTGGCATATAGCAGGTCTTCCACGGCATCCCAAGCTGCTCGACAAGTGGGCGACTCAGCCCCTTCCGAATCACAAACCATTCTTGCGGCGTGACGCTCTTGATCCAGGCGGTCCACCAATTCAGCTAATGTCATATTGTCACCCCATGTGCATCTTTAACCTTGCAGCCGATCGCACCCATCCAGGTGGAACTTGGCTTACTTCATCAGCATCGACTATCTCTGAGACTGCAGGTGTAACTCTGACTACCTAGAATCGAAACAGACTAGTTTCTTAATGAAAGAGTACTTTTCGTTATGGTGTTTTGACTTAACTTAAAGTCTTCATAAAAGTAGTTATTCCCCCAGTGCAGCGCTGTACCAAGGCTCCCTGTTCCTGAGCATGAGTAGCACTGTCAAACACGTTTTTCTACCTGTCAAGCACGATTAGGATTCCGATGATTCATAAATAATTGCTCAATCCGACGACGAATGATGGGAGGGGTTCCTTGGTCCAGGACTTGACCATTCCAGAGAATCAGCGCCCCGTCTGCCCAGTCCAGCTCATTCAACCGATGGGTAATCCAGAGGGCCGTTAGTCCTTCCTGATCAACCAAGGTTCGGACTTGATGCAGTAATTCTTGCTGGCTGTCAGGATCCAGTAGGGCTGTTGGTTCATCAAGCAATAGCAGCTGGCTTTGACACGCCAATGCTCCTGCCACAGCTACGCGTTGTTTCTGGCCGCCACTCAGACTGTGAATCGGTCGTCGACTCATCGCTTGCAAACCCACTCGAGTTAGAGCCTGTTCTACTCGCCACCGAATCTCTAATAGAGATAGCGGTTCACTGGCTAAGCTAAACGCGACATCAGTCCCTACTGTGGGCATCACCAACTGATGATCGGGATTCTGAAAGACAACTCCTACGGGACGATCCAAGATAACTGATGCCCCTGCAGGCGTTGGAACCAGACCGGACAGGATCCGAAACAGGGTCGACTTACCGCTACCATTTGGCCCTAGAAGCATCCACAACTGGCCTCTAGGGATCCGGAATTGACACTGATCTAGGACTAGGGAGGAGCCGGACCAAGCAAATGAGAGGTTGTCAACGGCTATGGAGTCTGAGTGTTCCACTCGTAGAGGGTCAACCATGGTTGAGTGTACTCATTATGTTTCTTAAGTACTCTCAAGAACCTTTAGTTGCTCGACTCTGTGATCTGAGCCACGAAGCCTGTGCGCACGCCTGCTGAGCTAGCAGCACCTGCCTTTGGTGTGATTTGGATCCCTGCAATTTCCTGAGTCAGGACGGTTAACTTACGCCCCGTCTTCTCACAGCTCACCTCCACAGTCTGGGGCTGGCCTTGTTGAATTGCCGCTGTCAGAGTCTGGTAGATCTGATTGGCTGAGTCCTCTTCTTTCTGCATCACACCCAGAGGAGCGGAGTTACTTTTTAGAACAATCTCAATTGTGTACATGTGCCTACATTGTCCATTTTGACCTTGCTTAGTATGACAGGTTCTGCTTCGTCTCACCAACGGTAAGGATCCTTACCCATTTCCACCCCATCATGATTAGTCTGGGACGGAATAGGCATCATGTCCTGTGAAGGGTAGGGATCCGCCTGCGGCCGCACCGCCTGTAATCGATGACTGAGAGCGAGCCACTGGGGTAGGGATAACCGCTCTGCCCGACTGTCAGGGGACAGCCCTAATGCCTGTAGTGCAGCACTGACATGCTCTTTGTCTACCAACCCTTGGAGCGCATTAGCTAGCATCTTCCGCCGAGTCGCAAATCCCTGCTGGACTAAGACACTGAACCATCTTGGATCCTGTGCGGGGCAAGGCCAAGGCCGAGGGACTAATTCTAGAACCGCAGACTCTACTTTGGGAGCAGGCTTGAAAGCCTTGGGGGATACCAGTCTGACGATACGACACTCAGCTAAATACTGTATCCGCACACTCATGGCCCCATAGGCTTTACTCCCTGGAGAGGCCTGCAAGCGTTCTGCAAGCTCCCGCTGCACTAGGAGAATAATTTTTTCAAATTGCGTGACTGGAGCGGCAGGAGATCCCAAAACTCTCTCTAAAATAGGGCTTGTAATATTGTAGGGAATATTGGCTACAATCCGTGTTGGTTCAGAGGGTAGGGGAAGCTTCAAAAAATCGCCTTCGATCAGTTTAAATCGAGGATGATCGGCAAAGGTTTGCTGCAATAACTGGCAAAGATCCCGATCAACCTCAACCGCGATCACACGAGCACCAGTTTGCAGTAACCGCTGTGTCAATTGCCCCGTTCCAGGACCAATCTCCAGTACAGTCAGTTCATGATCCCATCCTGCTGAAGAGCCTTCTAGAGGCAATCCTGCAGCAGTGATGATGGCTTGATGAACCGACTCATCTCTGAGCCAGTGTTGAGCAAATCGCTTTCGAGGACGGGGCATATCTAATGTTCTCGACTTCAATCTCGCGCCAGACGCGTATCAGACAGGGTTTGGGATCCTGAGATGAGAACTGATGGGGGAGAAGAGAAATCTGAACCTAGATCATCTCCCGATAGCATAGGTGCATTGTAGAGAGACACCGTAAATGTCACTGTGGATCCATACCCTTCTCCTAAACTGTAGAAGCTCATCTCACCTCCCATTGCCTCCACTAGACGTTGACTAATCGCGAGGCCTAGTCCTGTTCCTCCATATTGACGAGTGGTAGATCCATCAACTTGAGTGAAGGCTTGAAATAGCCGCTGCTGCTTTTCAATAGACACTCCTATCCCAGTATCAATCACTTGAATTTTACATACACAAGGATCCCCAGATTCAATGCTAGCAGTGACCTTTACCCTACCTTGATGAGTGAACTTGATGGCATTACCCACTAGATTCAGCAGAACCTGAAGTAGCCGCTGATAGTCGCCGAACAGAGTTACCTCATCCGGTGTGTCTGGATACTGGAATAATAACGTTAACCCTTTCTGCTGGGCTTGCAGTCGTGACTTCCCTTCCACATCATCAAATAGACCTTTCAGTCCACACGGTTCTGGATCTATCTCCATCTTCCCTGCTTCAATTTTAGCAATGTCTAAAACATCATTGATTAGCGCTAATAGATGTAGAGCAGATCCGTGGGCTTCTCGCAGGAATTCCTGTTCTTCTTCCTCATCCTCAGCCATCTCATCTAAAACTAGCTTAATAAACCCAATGATCCCATTGAGTGGAGTCCGGAGCTCATGGGAGGTATTAGCCAAAAACTGACTCTTCAAACGGTTTGCCGATTCAGCCTGTTCACGCGCCTGTTCTAGTTCTTTATTTTTCTTGCGTAAGGTATGGTTAGCCAACTGCAAGCGAGTTGCTAGCTGCCGGCTTTGATCTAGCAGAACCGCGTGAGCAATCACGGTTCCTAGATAGGTCGTCATACTTTGTAAAACCTGCAGCAGCTCAGGATCCCAGCGATGGATCCTAGCATCAGCATATTCAATACACAGTAGACTATTGACTAACCCTTGATAGGAGGTTGTCGCTGTCAAGCTCTGGGGAGAAATTACCGGGTCATCCTGCTTCAGCGACTGCAAAAAATGGGGATGATCAGCTAAGGCGAGGGTTCGGTTGCGGTGGGACAATAAGCGGTCGCTACCCCGATATTCTGCCGATACCGTAAACGAATCACTACCCATGTCGTAGAGACCCATCGTGCATCGATCAGCCTCGAACAGTTCTCCCACCTGATCAACAGCTTCCTGAAGCAGCTGCTTAACATCTAATGTCTGGCGAATGGATCGCATCAACCGATCGGTCACACTGCGGTAGGACTCCGGGACTTGACCCCGAGGCAGAACTGGGGGAGGACTATAGAACGGGGAAGACGTTCGGGTTGCACCCAGCACCTGTCCACATCCACTAATCGCCATAAGTCTCTGCTCCTCATCTACTACAGGGTTCAAAGAGAGTTTGAGATGTAACTTATACTGAGCAGATAAAACTTGACACTGTAGATGGCGAGGTTGATTGAGCCTTAGCACTTCCTGCTGTACGGCTTCATAGCGCGCTGGATCCACCATCTCCCACAACTCTTGACCGGCGACTACTTTATCAGGATGGACTTCATAGCGGTCGGCGTCATCCCAGTGAAAGGACCAGAATCGGCCCTGCAGATCCTGGAGAAAGATAATCGGTTCAGGTTGAAATGATGCTAGGTAAGATGATCCAGTCTGAAGCATAGATGCACACGTCCGTACCGGCTAGTAACCTCAGCCTGCAGCCCGGACCCTCTACAGCGTCACGGATCCTTTACACCACACGCTGGACTCCACATTAGCTCACGAGACGTTCTACCCTCACCCAACATTTACGGAAGCAGATTCAGAGTTAAGTCGTGCTAAAATCATCCGACCGGCTGATGTTTGAATGGAACTAGTCACTACAACGGACCGCTTTTTGCCCATAGACTTCGATCCTTCCTCTACGACTACCATTGTGCCATCTTCAAGGTAGCCAACTCCCTGACCGGGCTCTTTTCCTTCTCGAGTGATCTTGAGGCTAAAGGAATCACCTGCGATGTAAACAGGCCGTAGAGCCTCAGATAACTCATTAATGTTGAGGACGCCCACATTTAGCACAACGGCCACTTTTTTCAGATTAAAGTCAGTCGTCACCAGAGTCCCATTGAGACTCTGCGTAAACCGAACCAACTTGTCATCAACATTAACTAGGTCAGCATAGTCTGTTTCATGAATGACGAAACGGTCTGGGTACGCCTCACGTAGTTCCTGCAGCATCTCCAGTCCACGCCGTCCTCGCTCCCGCTTCTGGGCATCAGCTTTATCGGCGATGGTCTGCAGTTCTGACAATACAAAGCGGGGGACTAGCAAGGTTCCCTCTAGAAAACCGGCCTGAATCAGTTGGGCAATGCGTCCATCAATAATTGAGCTTGTATCCAAAACCTTAGCAGCGGCAGGGAAGAGGCTACCTTCAGCCATCAACGCGGCCTGTAGAGAATAATTCGGATTAAACAATCGAATGAATGAAGGTCCATGAGTGTCAGCTAAACTAATAGCTAGATAGGCAAAGGCAAGACTGAAAAAGATAGAGGCTAGCGGCTCAATAAAAATGAGCTCCGGTGGGAGTGGAAGTAAATAAACAGGGACCATTGCCAAGTTCGCCAGAATCAGGCCTATCACCAACCCAACAGCTCGCATGACCAAGATATCTGCCGCAAGCTGCCTAACATTAGATTCAAATCTTCGTACCGACCAACGAACTCCGAGCCCCACAACTAGTCCGATTAGTACGCCAAAACCACCCGTCACGAAGCGGGCCCCCTCTATGTTGGCTCCTTGAACAACTTGGGCAGGGAGAAAATTAAGCCCATAATAACCAAGGCCAGCACCTGCTACAACGAAGACAAGCGTAAGCAGAACATCTAACATGAGTCTAGAAAAGTGGTGTCATCATCAGGTCGGAGTTCAGCATCTGCACTCCCCAACCTATGATATAGCCCACACTAAGTTCGTTGAGAACGACCTGTCTGCAAATCTTAAGTTGAGGTTGGCTAGAAATCCAAAGCATTGGCAGTTCCTCTTAGGCCAAACCGTTTAAAGCAGTTTTTGAAGGAAGAGGGTGCCACCTCTTAACTCTCCCAGTACCCTTAACGCCCCGCAGCACTCTTTTCCTCGCAGCACTCCCTGACTCTGGGCTCTTTCCGAGCTAAGTTAGCTTATTGAGGGCCTTGAGTCCTCGACATCGCAATATATCCAATTGTCAACCTTTACGAAATCTTTAGGAGTCAGTGGTTATGGGTGGATATCTGCGACTCCGTGAAAGTATCAGTAGACTCAAGTGTATAATAAGTTCATCCGATTGCGTACAGAGCACCGACTAGTAGCGTTTTGCTGCCGCTAGCTTATTGTCTGACTCACCCAAACTCTAGTGTCAGAGATGCTCATCCATCATTCTGTAAGCTTTGCAGACTGCTCTTACCGCAAAGGGTAGATAGTCGGTACGTCTCTTTCTAGGTATTTGTTTGTTCCCTGTGCAGAGAGGAGAGAAGAGAAATGATAAGCAGAGGCGATACCCTAATCTACGACTGGAACATCGGCCCTGGTTACTCAGAGCCAGAGAGTGGTGTAGTTGTTCTCGATGATACCTTGAGAGATGGAATTCAATCTCCCTCTGTGAATGATCCTTCCATTGAGAGTAAGGTTAGGATCCTTCACCTGTTAGAGAAGCTGGGGGTTCAGCAGATAATGGTCGGATTTCCGGCAGCCAGCCGCCGCAATTTCGAGGATGTCCTTCGGCTCGTTCAGGAAATTACAGATCAGGGGATGTCCATACGTCCCACCTGCCTAGCGAGAGCAAAAGAGTGTGATATCCAGCCCGTTGTTGACATTTCCCAAAAGGTTGGGCTTGCGGTTGAAGTCATAACATTTGTAGGATCTTCACCTATTCGAGCCTTAGTAGAACATTGGGATGAGGAGCTAATGCTCTCTCGTACGGCGGAGGCAGTGGACTTTGCCGTCAAATCTGAGATTCCTGTAGTCTATGCTACTGAGGATACGACTCGTTCTCGACCCTCAACATTAGAGAAGTTGTTCTCCACAGCTTTAGATAAGGGAGCTCGGGGGTTATGTTTAGCGGATACGGTGGGACACGCGACACCGGCAGGGACCAGACAACTAGTTCAATTTACCCAGAGTATTGCAGACAAGGTAGGCGTTGAAGTTGTCATTGACTGGCATGGTCACAATGACCGGGGCTTGGCCCTGAGTAATGCATTGGCGGCCATTGAAGCAGGAGCAGGTCGCATCCACGGTACGATTCTGGGTGTAGGTGAGCGTACAGGGAATACCCCTCTTGATCAGCTCCTCGTCAACCTCAAGCTGCAAAATCGCTGGCAGACTGAGCTAGGTCCTCTACTTGATCTATGCGAATTAGCGAGCCAAGCTATGGGTATTCCCATCCCAGTTAATTACCCTGCCCTAGGAAAGGATGCCTTCCGTACGGCCACCGGGATCCATGCCTCCGCTATTTTGAAAGCGAGTAGCTCCCCTGAACAATCTTACCTAGCTGACCTAGTTTATTCAGGTGTTCCGGCTGCTATGCTGGGTCGTGAACAGGAAATTGAGATCAGCCACATGAGTGGTGCATCAAATGTTCTGCATTGGCTGAAACGCCATAAGGTTATGCCTAGCCGCGAGATGGTGGACAGGATCCTAGGTTTAGCCAAGTCAATGAACCGAGTGCTCAGTAAAGAGGAAGTTCTGGGAGTTGTGGATAATTGCCAAGGCGAGAAAAAGCTAGTTGACCAGGATTCCCATTTGTAAGCCAGTGAGGTGTTCTAACCCCGAGGCAAGAGTCCAACAATTATAGTTATTGGGTGAGTTTGGATGCATCTTAACCATATCCGTGGCAGCGATCTTATCGTTTCTGAACTCTGTCTTGGAACCATGACATTTGGCCAGCAAAACTCACAGCAAGATGCGGTAGCTTTGTTGGATTATGCATATGATAACGGCATTAACTTCTTTGACACTGCTGAGATGTACCCTGTCCCAGTTAGCTCTGCTACCCAAGGGCTTTCGGAACGCTATCTTGGGTGCTGGCTCTCAGGTAAAGAGAGAGGAAAAGTAGTCGTAGCAACGAAGATATCTGGTCCAGGACGGGGTCTGCATTGGTTGCGAGAAGACTCTCAGCGATTGTCACCTACAGATATTTGTCAAGCTGTTGATGAAAGTCTAACTCGACTTGGAACAGACTACATTGATATCTATCAGATCCACTGGCCCCATCGATATGTCCCTCAGTTTGGTGAAACCAGCTATGACATCAGGAAAGAACGAGACACGATTAAGATTGAAGCACAGCTGCAAGGTCTATCAGAGGTATGTAAAGCGGGCAAAGTCCGTTACATTGGGCTTAGTAACGAAACACCCTGGGGGCTTTTCTCATTCTCTCGACTTGCACAGTTCTATCAGATCAGGGTGATATCGCTGCAAAATGCCTACAGCCTGTTGAATCGAGTCTGTGAGTTTAGCCTAGTTGAAATGTGCATGAGAGAATCAATTGGCTATGTTGCCTACAGTCCACTAGCCTTTGGATTGTTATCGGGGAAATACCTTAGAAAAGCAACTCCATCAAACTCCAGATTGGCTCTATTTCAAGGGTACGGTGGACGATACGACAAACAGAATGTTGATGCTGCTGTCTATGCTTATGACTGCCTGGCCCAGGATTACGGTATACCGACTGCTCAGCTCGCATTGGCCTTTGTCAGAAGTCGCCCATTCATAGTCAGCACGATTATTGGCGCAACTCGACTTGATCAGCTTGTGCAAAACATGGCGAGCATAGACGTTAGTTGGGATGACTCTATTGAGCAGGCCATTAACGCAATCCATGAGAAGTACCCTAACCCCGCACCTTGATAACCTAAAGGCCGCCTGTAGCTGGCTAGGGTAGAAACTCTTGAATGCCTCCATCACCTAGTGGAAACCCGGTCGAGAGTTATCAAAGGCCGTGCTATTTTTAACACAGGATAATTTTTAGCTAACATCCTAAACAAGCTCTTCACACTGAGGAATTATTTAATGGGCGAGTCATCACAAGCAACTATCAGTGACCTCCAGCCAATTCGGCAGCCAGACAAGTTGATGAGGATCCTGCCGTTTCATTACGGCTGGATCATCTTAGTGGCGGGCTCCCTAGGTCGAATGATGACAATACCCGGCCAAACAGTTGGTGTTTCTAGTTTTCTAGATCCGATGATTCAAGATTTGGGGCTAGAGAGGTCTGTCATTTCATCATTATTTGCGATTAGTACACTGATAGCCTCTTTTGGTATGCCATTTCTCGGTCGCTTTGTTGATAAAAAAGGTCCAAGATTGAGCGTTCTTTTGATTTCCTCTGGGTTAGCTTTCGCCTGTTTTTGGATGGGATTCTCCCAGGGCTTTGTAATGCTTGGAATTGGCTTCCTCCTTTTACGAGGGCTTGGGCAAGGTGGGCTGACTTTGGTCAGTATGCATGTTATCAACTTGTGGTTCGTGGAGCGGAGAGGCTTAGCTATTGGAGTTGCAGGGGTCAGCTTCGCTATCGGAAATGCGTTGTTCCCTGTTCTCATTGAAATTATTGTTAACTCCTACGGATGGAGACTTGCTTACTTTGTTATGGGAATCATTATCTGCTTAACTATCCTGCCGATTGGGGCTCTTTTCTATCGAGACAAGCCCGAGGTATATGGTATGTTCACTGATGGTTTGAGTACAGTTAAAAAGAAAGTCAGCTCTGAAGTCAATTTCACCTTTGCAGAAGCTCGGAAGACCTTATCATTTTGGCTCTTTGTGTTGGGTGATTTTCTCGTAACATGCTTTGCAACTGGCCTTCTCTTTCATCATTATTCAATTTTGGGAGAATTGGGAGTTGCACGATCAACAGCTGCATTAATGTTTCTCCCACTAGGATTTGTTATCGCAATTAGTAATTTTATCGCAGGTTTAGCGATGGATAGGATCCAGCCACGTTACCTTATGAGCATTCTCCAACTGTTCCTCTGTGTCATTCTCTTCATGGCAACAGCTGCAAAAACAGTTCCTCTCGTAGTCGTGTACAGTATCTTGGCTGGGAGTGTAATTGGCATGAGGGGAGTATTAGACGGAGGTATCTATGCATACTACTTTGGTCGGCTTGAGCTGGGAGCGATAAAGGGATTTGCCTCAACCATCTCAGTAGCAGGAACTGCAGTGGGACCTATCATTTTGTCGCTTGGCCATGACCTTTTTGGAAACTATAGTCCTATTCTTTGGATCTCAATGATATTTCCGTTTGCATTCTGCATAGGTGCTCTAATACTGCAAACTAAGAAGCCAAGGATGGCCTAATGGGGAAATCAGAATTATAAAAAAGCTGTTTAAGGTTTGAAGCCTGGTGTCAAAGCATTGCTGTATTCCGATATGCCATTCATCCACAATCTGTGGAGTCTTCGCTTAGGTTGCTCCTGTTCATCAAAGGCCGTCCTGCCATGCAGAATTCTAGCGTTATCAGCAACTAAGATGTCATTAGCACTCAGTTTAAGGAGAAGCTGATGAGAAGGATCATTAATATAATTTAATAGCGCTGCAAAGGCATCCTTGATATCTTCCCGTGGAACCACTGATATTTGCAGATCACTGGACCTAAAGAAGATATAAAACCGATCATCTAACTGACGAAAGATTGGACGTTGGAATACTGTTTTATCAAGCCGGGTAATAGTAACAGCGTCTTTATCAAACATACCTTTAAGCTGGCTAGAATAGTTTCTAGCAAGATAGTTGTATAGTAAATCAGCTTGAACTAGTTGAGATAGGCCTCCATTTTGTGATGGGATCTCGCACTGCAAAGCAAAGTATTTAGGTGGGTTATCCAGATAGCAACCGTCAGTATGTATAGTGAACTTTTGGGCCGTCAATCCCATGTACACAGCTCCATCAGTTGGTGTCACTGTGACAACACCATCTTTATCGGAAGCCTGATAAGGCATTGCTTGACCAAAAAGCCCTGTTAATGAAAGCAAACCATCTCTGAGTTGGTAGTTTGATCTTGCAGATAAAAGGACACACCCATAATAGTTAATGAGTTCAAGAGATAAACACTTCTGGTTATCAGTCATTTCTAAGGGACTATCAATCTTGATAACAATATCTTGATGACTCTCAGTAAAAGAATTTCTTCTATGTGTAGTAGCACTCATTTTCTGCTGGGCTCCGCCAATCATTTTTTTCAAGTCAAAAGTTAACCTATAACTACACATTACCGTATATCGGAATGTTTAGTAAAGTCTCAAACGTACTAGACTCTTAAGTTTTTATGATCAAAAATTGAGCTGCAGCATTTATCAGTTTATTGGAGTTGAGCATACCCATATGTTTACCTTATCACTATCCCTGAGTAGGGTTGTTATGATTAGTGAGTATGCAGTCCAAGTGTGCAATTTATTGTCAAATGTTAAAGAGGTCAGGATCCACATGACTAGCTTTATTCCAAAACGTGCTGATTCATTCGCAGAGGCATGGGAACTGGTGCAGGTTGAGGGAGCAGCTCTCATCAAAGTTCCCGATACAAGCTCTAGTGGCTCTGAGCAGGCAGGGGGGCATTTCATGGGCTCTCATCTTGTGTCCATGGGAGATCCTTTCGTTGTGAGTGCAAAGCCAAATGCTCGCATCACGTATGCTGCACACACAGAGCTACTTCTAGCTCATACAGATGGTTTTGGATATGGGAAAAATCGACCAGATTATCTGGGGCTACACTGCGTCTCTCCTAGCCTCAATGGTGGAGACTCTTTTATTCTCGATGGCTACGCTCTCCTAGAGAAGTTAGCCCTGAATCCAGAACACGCTGATCTCCTTGATTGGATGTGGACAGTACCCATTGATCAAACGAAGAATCAAGAGGCTCCTTACGTAGCTCCCATATTGTCCAAAACGCCATCAGGGCGAACCTGGATTAGCCAGAATCACTTCTACCAGAAACCAACAATTGAAGGAGAGGAGGGCAGCAGTCATCAATCAATGATTGATCGGTGGATAGCAGTGCTTAAGGCTGAATCTGAGCAATCTGTTCGATTTCAGCTTGAATCGCAGGATTGTTTATTTGCTGATAACTATAGAATATTGCATGGTCGGGACGCCTATTTCAATGACACCTCTTTTCGTGTCTTACACCGCTTGTGGATGTGGTCTTCTCAAAGTATTGGTGTTCCTGAAGCCTCTGCGGCACTATCTGGCGTGTAACATCTCCCATTGCTAGTCACTAACAGAGTAGGTGACTTTACCTTTCCAAGCATGAATCTACAAAGGATGGGGTTTTATCAAGGATACAACTGACTGTAGGGAGCTTACTCATCAGCTTTTTCTTCTGAGCAAGCTCTCTACTGCAATTTCAGATAGGCCTCAAGCTATTCTGAGACTTGTGACTCTACTTGTGAGTCGACTTTGAACATCGCCACTGATTCCTGAAGGTTGTTCGCTAACTCTACCGTGGTTTGTAGAGACTGAGAGACTTGGCGAGACGATTCAGACGACTGCTTCGATATCTGGGCAAGTGCCTGCATCAACGCGTTGACTGATTCTGAAGTTTGTGCCTGGGAAACAGTCGCTGTTGAAATAGACTGGACCAATTGGTCAATCTGCTGGGAGACCTCAAGCAACTGACCCAAGTTCTGCTTAGCCTCTTCAACAAGCTGCGTTCCTTGTACAACCTCGCTGGTACCACGATCCATAGCCTCGACCACTTCACTTGTCTCTTGCTGGATTGCTTCAATTAACTGTTCAATCTCTTTGGTAGCATTTGCCGACTGAGCAGCGAGTGCACCCACTTCTTCAGCGACGACAGCAAAGCCTCGGCCTTCCTCTCCAGCTCTTGCTGCCTCAATACTAGCGTTAATAGCAAGCAAGTTGGTTTGCAATGCGATTTGGTTAATGAGGGAGACAACCTTTGAAATCTTCTGAGAAGACTCACCTAATCGCTTAACTTTCTTAGCTGTTTCTGCCACTGTCTCACGTAAGTTTAGGATCCCTGATACCGTCTTATCCATGGCCTGTCCCCCTGCTTGAACTGTCGTAGAGGCAGTGCGAGCTACCTCTGCTGCTTGACGTGCACTAGCGGCAACCTCTTGAATTGATAGTGTCATTTCCTGCACGGATCCTAGTGTTCTCGTGATTTCTTCCACCTGTGATGATGACTGATCTGCAAGGTGTCGAGTAGACTGCTCACTCTCAACGAGAGAGGAGTTGAGCTGATTCGATGTTTCTTTCACTTGGGTCACAATTGAACGTAGGCTCTCTACAATGGCGTTAAAGAAGTCAGCTACTGTTCCCATCTCGCCTGACGTAATGTTGGCTCGAACTGTTAAGTCTCCGCTAGCGGCACCCTCAACCTCAGACAGCAGTGATAGGAGCTGATCCTGCAAAGTCTCTTTCTGCTGGCGCTGCTCTCTAGCAATCTGCTCTGCCTCTTGACGAGCCTGGGCTTGCTTATCCAGCAAATCTTCAATCTGGTCAGCCATTTGATTAATACTAGAGCCAAGCACAGCAAGCTCATCATTCCCCTTTACAGGCATTCGAGCTTCCATATCACCCTGACTAATTCTTCTAACCGCACCAATTGCAGCGAGGAGAGGCTGTATGCCTTTAGCCGACAGAGCCGCTGCTACGAATCCAACCAATACAGCCGCACCCACAGTACCAATCGTAAACACAAGCAAGAGGGTATTACGCTCGGAAAACGCTATATCCACAGATTCATAGGAGAGAGTACCCCATTGAGTTTCTAGGCCCTCGATAACCTGAGGCACAGGAGCATAGGAAACTAGATAGGGACGGTTTTCAACACTGTGAACATCCACGATGGTTGCTGTTCTACCTGCTGATATGAGCTCTTCGACTTGAGGAAAGATTGATTGAATGGGCTCACCCAAACCTTGGTTGTCATCGGACACAAACACCCTATTAGTCCTTACAAAAATATCTTTGCCTAGTTCTAAGGTCTCACCATTCAATCGAATATTGCTTCCTTCAATATCAAGTGTGGCGAACACCGAGACTTCCTCTTCGACTGTATTCCCCTCATCATCAACAGTCGGCGTAAAGTAAGCGGGTGTTTCAACAAATACACTAAACTTGCTCTGATCTGCTGTCTCAGCCTGAATCTGTGAAGTCAGTGAGGTAACATTGTCACGAATAAAGGCAGCAATACTTTCAGCTTGAGTTGGGGCATAGGTAATTGCCGTGAGTTCTCCCGCAGTATTAAAGGAAGGGACAGATATGTAGAAGCTCGATTGGCCACTACTAGCTGACAAGCGTAAAGGGATGATAGCAGGTGCTAAACTGTCGCGTGCAGCAACAAAGAAATCAATTTCTGCGTTAGCCCAGATATTATCAACCTCGAAAACTCTTGGAGTGATATCCTCGCGGGTTTTTGGAGTCATTAAAGGGATCGTGCCATCTCCAATGTAGGTAACGCCCCCCTCAGCGGTGACGGGAACAATTAAGGTGAAAAAATCACTAGTTCTTTCTTCGAATTCTTCAATAAACTGGATTTGGTCTTCAGGGGGAATAACAGTCTGAAGCTCAGGATTAGTCAGAAATGGAGCGCTAGCAACAGTCTGGATATCTTGAAGGCGCTCTGAAGCGAACTCTGCTAGATCTCGACTAATGGTAACCGCTAGAGCTCTCTGTTCTTGTTCAACTTTTTCCGTAAGGCTATTGGATGCCAGCAGGGTGGCAAGACCACCAACAATGAGAACTGGCACTGTTCCTAAGACAACTGCGATTGCGGTTGCTGTAGTCTTAAGGCTGGATTTCTGGTCTGAGTGGCTACCAAGGTCCTTCGCTGAAGACGATAGCGGCCGGGCTCCCTCTCTTGTGGGAAACGCAGGTTGGGGAGATACCCCATTTGTTGATTCAGAACTTGAACGACCATTCCTATCAACACTGGAAACCTCTCCACTAGGGGAAGGGGAGCTGCTAACCTGCATTATTGACGATTGGATAGATTGAAGCAATTGAGGATCCTCAGTGGACCGTAAGGCCTCCTGCAGTTTTGCAGTCGCATCTAGCTGTTGACCAAGCTTGCTCAGTGACAGTCCTAACCAATACTTGAACTCAGCGTTATCAGGATCCTCGCTTTCTAAGCGAGAAAGCTTCTGGGCAGCCTCTTCATAATTCCCCTGACTGTAGGCAGACTTGGCGTCATCAAGTTGAGCAGATAGTTGTGCTTTCTCGAATTGTGCAGTCATGGTCAGTAGCCTCCTAAAAATAATTGTTAACAAACCCAATCGGAACAGCGGAGTCTAATCCCACAGGCGGGAATGAACAATAGCATCTGCACTAAGAACAGCAGCAGGGGAGTCATCTGCTGGTAACTTGAGGTAACCTTCAACATGAGTATCAAATCGTTGACCCAGATCCAGTTCAGAATAGGTCTGAAAACTCCTCGCGCCAGCAGGGAAGCGGATAACCCCTCGCACTTCCTTGACAGCTAGCCCTAACAGAGTCCCTTGGTGGTGAATAATTGCAATCATATGGCTCGACGAGCGTGGATCAAGAGGATCTAGACCTAGCAGAGCCGCCAAGTCCACAATCCAGTAAACACGACTCCGTTGATTCAACATACCCAGAATACATGAGGGTAAGTTCGGCATGGGGACAATACGTTGCGAGCGAGTAGCAAAGACTTCTTGAGTATGCTGCATCTCCACCAGGACTGGCATTCTTTCTACCTGCAACTGCAAGTAAAGCTGGTCAATTTTGGTTGAGGAAGGCTGAAGGGCACTTGTCATCGTGACTCTACCGAAAAATGAAGGATGGGTTGGGTGGCAAATGATGTAGTCTACACAATAACTTTAGCTATCTTTGAGAAAAAGCCTCAAAGATATCTTCAATTAGAGATGATTGTCACAATTTAAGGCCCA